>NZ_JBQSWW010000010.1:0-112238 GCF_052377515.1 Arthrobacter sp. AOP36-C1-22
GGTAATGTGTCTAGCCAGGCGCCGCTGCGACGTTCTGTATTCAATGATCAAGAACGGGACCCTCTACCAGGCCAAGACTCCGATAGCGGCTTGACCAAAAGCATAGGGACACCCCCCCCCAGCGGTCCTAGACCAGGGCCTCCGCCTGCAACGTGCGGAAGGCCGAACCGTGGAAGACCAACGGGTCATGGGCCCCGTCGTGTCCGGCATGGCCGTGGACCCGCAGGAGGACCACATGGTGGTCCCCGGCGGGGAATTCGCGTTCCACGCTGCAGTCCAACCACAGGGAGGCCTCGTTCAGGAACAGGGCCCCTTCATCGGTGGAGTCCAGCCGCAACCCGGCAAACCGGTCACCCGATTTGGAGGCGATCTGCCGGCAGACCCGCTCATGGGCCTCGCCGAGAACCGACACGCCGATCCGGCCCGCGGCCCGCACGATGGGCCAGGTCCGGGAGCTGTTCTGCACCGCGAACATCACCAACGGAGGGTCCATGGAGACCCCGACGGTGAAGGAGGAGGCGACCAGGCCCTGGGCCTCGCCATCGATGATCGCGCACAGGGCGGCGATTCCCGAAGGGTGGCGCGCGAAGGCCTGGCGGAGTGCGTCGGGTTGAAGATCATGGGACAGTGTCATCTGCTCTGCTTCCGGCGTATGGCACACCGGTGGATCCCGGGATCCACACGGGGTGCGGTACTTGCCGCCCGGGGAGCCGGACGGCCGAATCATCACCTGGAGCACCCCACTACCGTGAGAGGGTTGCCGGCCACCCAGCCAGGGCTTGGAAGGTGGCGCTCTTGATTCATGGTCCACGCTAGGGCCGGTGGGTCCCCGGGGTCAAAGATCTCCGCAATATTTCGCAAGATCGCCTCCCGGGGGCCACAGCCGGAGGCACATGGGCCGCCGACGATGTCGGGCCTTAACGACCGAGGGGCCCTGCGCTTACGCGCAGGGCCCCTCGGGTCCACCGTGGTCGGCTCCACCTCCCGTGGGGAGGGTAGCCGGTTCGCGGTGGTGGCTACTTCTTCGCGGCGACGACCTGCAGGTCGATGGTCGCGGAGACGTCCTCGTGCAGACGGACGGTTGCCTGGTAGTTGCCGGTCGACTTGATGTGCTCGGGGATTTCCACCGTGCGCTTGTCGATCGAGCCGAGGCCGGCGGCCTCGACTGCGTTGGCGATATCGGCGGTCTTGACGGTGCCGAAGAGGCGACCACCCTGGCCGGCCTTGACCGTGATCTTGACCGCCTGGGCGGACAAGTTCTGGGCCAATGCCTGGGCATCCTCGAGGGATGCGATGGCGCGAGCAGTGCGGGCGGCCTTGATGGACTCGACCTGCTTCTCACCACCCTTGCTCCAGAGCAGCGCGAAACCGCGGGGCAGCAGGTAGTTACGTGCGTAACCATCCTTCACCTCGACGACCTCGCCAGCGGTACCAAGACCGGTTACTTCGTGGGTCAGAATCAGCTTTGCCATGGTGTTATCCCTTTCCTAGCCGCGGCCGGCGCCGGAGTAAGGCAGCAGGGCAACTTCGCGCGCGTTCTTGATGGCCTGGGCGATCTTGCGCTGCTCCTGGACGGAGACGCCTGTCACGCGACGGGCACGGATCTTTCCGCGGTCGGAAATGAACTTGCGCAGCAATGCTACGTCCTTGTAGTCGATGACGGTGATGTCAGCGGCCTTCAAGGGATTGGACTTTGGTTTGGGCTTACGGAGTTCAGCCTTAGCCATCGTGGAGCTCCTTTATCTGGTGGAGCCCGCAGAATTTTTCCGCGGGATGGTGAATAAGAGGTGTTGCTTTAGAAGGGTGGTTCGTCGGACCCGCCGGCATTGCCCCATCCACCGTTATTGGAGGAGGAGGCCCAGGGGTCCTGAGCCGGAGCGTTCCAGGTGCCGCCCTGGTTTCCGCCGGGGTTGCCCCCACCGAATCCAGCGTTGCCGCTCTGGTTTCCGCCACCGAAGTTTCCTCCGGCATTACCGCCGCCGAAGCCGCCACCACCCGAGTTGTTGCGCTGGGTGCGGGTGACCTTGGCGGAAGCGTAGCGAAGCGAGGGGCCGATCTCGTCGGCATCCAGCTCCATGACGGTGCGCTTCTCGCCTTCCTTGGTTTCGAAGGAACGCGACTTCAACCGACCCTGGGCGACGACGCGCATGCCCTTGGTCAGCGTCTCGGCGACATTTTCGGCAGCATCGCGCCACACCGATGCGCGAAGGAACAGCGTTTCGCCGTCCTTCCACTCACTGGTCTGGCGGTCGAAGGTCCGCGGGGTCGAGGCAATGGTGAAGTTCGCCACTGCAGAACCGGACGGGGTGAAACGCAATTCCGGGTCAGCGGTGAGATTTCCGATGACCGTGATGACGGTTTCGCCTGCCATGGTGCCTCCTTGAGTCGGTTTCTACGAAAAGTCGACGCAGACTACTCTGCGACGACCTTCTGGTCTTCCGGGCGGGTGATCTTGGTGCGCAGGATCGTCTCGTTGAGCGAGAGCTGGCGGTCAAGTTCCGCGGAAGTGGCCGGGGTAGCGGTGAAGGTAACCACCGCGTAGATGGCTTCTGCCTTCTTCTTGATCTCGTAGGCCAGCCGGCGGCGGCCCCAGATATCAACATTGTCGACGGTGCCACCATCGTTGCGGACGACATCAAGGAACTTGCCAAGAGTCGGTTCCACGGTACGTTCGTCGACCTCGGGGTCGATCAGTACCATCAGTTCGTATGCACGCATGTGAACCCACCTCCTTTGGGCTAAACGGTCACGGTCTTTCCGTAACAGGAGGTTCTGTGCGTTGGCCGAAGTCGTTTCAGGGGTCAGAAACGGCACAAACAGCCTGACACATCATACCCGATGCCGGTTCCACCACCCTAACCCGCGCCTGCGGCGAAGCGCAGGGGGCCCCTGGGGCCTGTGGACGGCGGCGGCTCAGCCGGCGAAGAACCCCCGGGTCACGCGGGCCAGGGCCAACGGATCCTCGACCGCACACATTTCACGGGCCGAGTGCATCGAGAGCAAGGCGATGCCGACGTCGACGGTGCGGATGCCCAACCTGGTCGCGGTCAGCGGTCCGATGGTCGACCCGCAGGGCATGACGTTGTTGGAGACGAACTCCTGGTAGGGAACGTCGGCCGCCCGGCAGAGGCCCGCCCAGAGCCCGGCCCCGACCGCATCGGTGGTGTAGCGCTGGTTGGCGTTGATCTTCAGCAACGGGCCGCCACCCAGGACCGGGCGGTTGGCCGGATCGTGGCGCTCGGGATAGTTGGGGTGCACGGCGTGGCCGGCATCGGCGGAGATGCACACCGAGTCGGCGAAGGCCCGGGCCCGTTCCTGGACCCCGCCGCCTGCCGCGTCGACGATGCGTTCGAGCACATCCTGCAGGAAGGGCCCGCTGGCCCCCGAACGGGAGGCCGAGCCGACCTCCTCGTGGTCGAAGGCCGCCATCACCGCGATATGTCCGGGCCCGCCGTCGTTCCCGGAGAAGGATTCCGTCCCCGCCCCCGACTGTTCGGCGTGACCGATCAGCGCCAGCAGGGAGGCGTGCACCGAGGAGAGGTTGTCCAACCGCTGGGAGGCCAGGAACTCGCCCCGGCTGCCGAAGACCGCAGGCTCCTGGGCAATGGTGGTGACGATGTCGTATCCGGTGATCGTGTCCGGGTCGACGTCTGCGTCCTCGGCCAGCAGGGCCAGCAGATCGGCCTGGCTCGGGTCCCCGAGCCCCCAGACCGGGTTCATGTGCTGCTGCTTATCCAGGGCGAGCCCGTCATTGACCGCCCGGTCCAGGTGGATGGCCAGCTGCGGGAAACGCAGCAGGGGGCCGGTCTTCACCAGGTGTTCGGCCCCGTCGGAGGTGACCACGCGGCCGGAGAGGATCAGTTCGCGATCGAGCCACGAATTCAGCAGCGGTCCCCCGTAGACCTCGACGCCTGCCTGGAGCCAGCCTTCGCGGCCGGTCGTCGGCTTGGGTTTGAGCTTGAACCCGGGGGAGTCGGTATGGGAACCTAGGATGTGGAATCCGGTGGTGGCGGTGGTTCCTGCGGGAACGAACCAGGCGATGACCGCCCCGTCACGCACCGTGTAGTAGCCGCCGGGGGTGTCGTCCCAGTCCTGAGTTTCGGCCCGCCGGGTGAACCCGGCGCCGTCGAGCCGGCGGGCGACCTCGGTCGCGGCATGGAAGCTGGACGGCGATGCCGTGACGAACGCCCCCAGGTCCTTGGCGTGTTCCTGTGCTTCCGACGTGGCCATACCCATCCTTAGGTGTTGTGTGGTCCGCAACTCAACCGCGGTTCCTGCCATTCCACCCGCCGTGGCGGTAAACGGCAAATGCCACCGCCAGCACGCCGACGCCCATCACCACCGGTCCGGCCACCGGCTGGTGGAGCACCGCGACGAGAAAGGCCCCCGAGGCGATCAGCACCACGGCCAGCATGAACCACGGGTTCCGCAGGAATTCTATGTTCATGACCTAGTAGTCCAGGCCCTGGCTCGGAACCACCAGGCCGGTCTCGTAGGCGTAGACGACGGCCTGGACGCGGTCACGCAGATGCAGTTTCGTCAGGATCCGCCGCACATGGGTCTTCACCGTGGCCTCCGAGAGGAAGAACCGGTGGGCGATCTCCGCATTCGAGAGCCCCTCGGAGATGGCCCCGAGCACCTCAAGTTCACGGGGGGTCAGATCCTGCAGGAGGGGATCACGTTCGGGATGTCCCGTGGCCGACGCGGCGGTTTCGGCCCCCTGCGGCGTCGTGCTCTCCGACGGGGCACCATCGGGCCGTCGCACATAGGTTTCCAGCAGCCGGGCCGTGATACGCGGGGCCACCACGGCATCGCCGCTGGCCACCAGCCGGACGGCATTGACCAGTTCGGCCGGGGCCACGTCCTTGAGCAGGAACGCCGAGGCGCCGGCCCGCAGACCGGCGAAGGCATATTCGTCCAGGTCGAAGGTGGTCAGGATGATGATCTTCGCGGACGGGACCTGTTCGGCGATGCGACGGGTGGCCTCGATCCCGTCCACCTTGGGCATGCGCACGTCCATGAGCACGACGTCGGGGATGGTTTCCAGCGCGAGGGCCACCCCCTCCTCGCCATCGGAGGCCTCCCCGGCGATGGAGAGGTCGTCTTCACCCTCCAGGATGAGCCGGAATCCCATGCGCAGCAGTGGCTGGTCATCGACCAGCAGGATGCGGATGGGGTCCCCCGGTCGCGGTTCCGCGGGGCCCGGTGGCATGGGGTGTTCGTTCATCGTGTGGTTTCCCCCTGGGATGACTGGTGTTCGATGGCCTGTTCGGGAACGGTGAGGATGGCGTGGACGACCCAGCCTCCGCGGGGTCCGGGGCCGGCATAGACGGACCCGTCGTAGATGGCGGCGCGTTCGCCCATGCCCTTGAGGCCCTGGCCGCTGCCGATGGCATCGCGGGTGGTCCCGGGGAGCTGGCCGTTGTCGGTGACCTTGATCCGTACGGTGTCTTCGTCCCGGGAAAGGTCCACGTTCACGCGGGTCACCCCCCGCCCGTAGCGCAGCACATTGGTCAGCGACTCCTGCACGATCCGGTGGATCGTTAGTTGGAACGCGGCGTCGACGGGGAGCGCGGAACCGGAGTGTTTGATCTGCAGCGGGAGCCCGGCAACCCGGAACCCTTCGAGCATGTCACTCAGTGAGGACGACGCCGGTTGGGGCGCCAAGGGGGCGTTGGACCCGTCGCGGAGCACTCCGATGACACGGCGCATATCCGCCAGGGCCCCGCGTCCGGTGGAGGAGAGTTCGTCCAACACCCCGGCGGCGCGTTCGGGGTCGCGCTGCAGCACGACCCGGGCCCCGTCGGAGAGGGCGATCATCACCGAGAGCGAGTGGGCGACCACGTCATGCATTTCCCGGGCGATGCGGTTGCGTTCGGCCACCTGGGCCAGGCGTTGGACCCGGGAACCCCAGTTGGCCAGTTCGGCTTCATGCAGCCTCTTATTGCGGACCGTGGCACCGATGCCCACGACGGAGAAGTTCGACAGGACGGTCAGCGCAGCCATCATCCAGACGAACGTTTCCGCTGGGGGGGTGTCTTCGACCAGGAACCGGGTGGCCGCCTCGGGTACTTGGAAGGCCGGCAGGACAACGACGAACTGCACGAGGAGTTGCATGGCGCTGAGCAGCGCAGCCATCGTGAACATACGCCGGGCGGTATATAGCGTGGCCGTCGTGTAGAGGACGAGCCAGACGGCGATGCTGGTCGCCGAGAAGAAGGGGTCCATCAGCTGCATGCCGACTGCCAGGAGGAAGACCACCCCCAACACGGCCATCGGCCAGCGCCGCCGGAAGACGAGCAGGACAGAAATGAGGAGCACGCCCACCCAGGGCGCCCAGCGGCCGTTGACCGCCGATTCCAGCCCAGAGGCCGCGGTGACCAGGAAATAGGCGACGGCCAGCGCCACATCAACGCACGTACGGTGCGAACGCATGAAACGGCGCAGCGGGCCCCGCCGCTGATCGGTGAGCTCGGCAAAGGTCTGCGCCGGTGTCTCCGGGACCTCCCCCGGCGGTGCTGTGCTCATGATCCCAGCTTAGCTTTCGGTCTCAACGGGTGGGTGGGTCCGGGAAAACCGCGGGTGGCGGCGGCCGTTCGTTCCGCCACCACCCGCGGTGGATCAAGATGCCGGCCGGGGCCCCGGCCGGCGATGGCGACTAGACGTCGCGGCGCCGGATGACCAGCATGGTGGCCACGATCGGGATCACGGCCCAGAGGCCCAGGACCACGCCGGACTGCCACTGCTCCAGCGCGCCGTCGGCGGGCGTGGCGCCGACGAGGTTGGCGAAGGAGGCATCCGGCAGGAAACGGCTGGTGTCCTGGATGAAGTCGTTGGTAATCAGGGCCAGGACATTTGGTAGGACGAAGACGATCCCGACGAGCGTGACGATCGCCCCGGCCGAGTTGCGCAGCAGACCACCCAGCGACATGCCGAGCAGGGCAATGACGGCCACATAAGCGGCACCGATCCAGAGGTAGCGCTGGAACGTCTCGCTGGAGAGATCCTGTTCCAGCGAATAATTGGACAGGATCGGCATGATGACCAGGGCCGCCAGCAACGTCGAGACCACGGTGAGCACGAGGGACACCACCGCAACCAGCAGGGTCTTGGCCAGGACAACAGGGGTTCGTTTCGGGATGGCGGCGAAGGTGGCCCGGGCCATGCCGGTGGTGAATTCGGAACTCATGACCAGCACGCCGATGGAGCCGACGATGAGCTGGGAGAACATGATCCCCGAGGAGGCAATCGAGTTGCCGAGCTCTTCCATATCTCCCATGGCCGCCGCGGCTTCGGGATCACCGCTGAGGGCCTCCTGCGAGGAGCCGATGCCCCAGGCTGCCACTGCGGCGATGCCGATCATGATGACCAGCGTGGTCAGCAGGAGGATGAGGGAGGAGGGCACCGAGGTGAATTTGATGGTCTCGGAGCGTACGGCCCTGCCGAAGGAGGTTCCCTTGCCCTCGGTGGTGCGGGGCTGCTGGGCCGCGGGGGCCTGGTGGGTGTCGGTGCTCATTTGCTGGCCCGCCTTCCGGTTTCACGTTCTTGCTCGGCCCCGGTGACCGGGCCCGAGTGGTATTCGACGTCGTCGCGGGTCATGTCCATGTAGACGTCCTCGAGGGAGGCCTGCAGCGGGGTGAGTTCGTAGACCAGCACGTTGGTGTCCAGCGCCCGGCGGGCGATGTCGCGGGGGGTGATGCCCTGGATTTCGAGGGCATCGGGGCCCGTGGTGGTGACCGTGACTTCCGGTGCTGCCAGCGATCTGACCAGTTCGTCGGGGGTGTCGGTGCGCACCTTGGTGCGGGCGCCGCCGGCCCCGGAGAGGACGTCGGCCATGGGGGCGTCGGCCAGCAGCTTGCCGCGGCCGATGACGATCAGGTGGTCGGCGGTCTGCGCCATTTCGCTCATCAGATGTGAGGAGAGGAAGACGGTGCGGCCCTCGGCGGCCAGGCCCTTGGCCATGTTCCTGACCCACAGGACGCCTTCGGGGTCCAACCCGTTGACCGGCTCATCAAGGATCAGGGTGTGGGGATCCCCCAGCAGGGCGGCGGCGATGCCGAGGCGCTGACCCATGCCCAGCGAGAACCCACCGACCTTCTTCCGGGCCACGGGGGCCAGTCCGGTGAATTCGATGACCTCGTCCACGCGGCGGTTGCCGATGCCGTGGGTCGCGGCCAAGGTGCGCAGGTGGTTGCGGGCCGAGCGCGATTTGTGCACGGCCTTGGCCTCCAGCAGCGCCCCGACCTCACGCAGCGGGGCCGCGTGCTCCGCATAGCGTTTGCCGTTGACGGTCACGTTGCCGCCCGTGGGGCGGTCGAGACCGACGATCATGCGCATCGTGGTGGATTTGCCGGCGCCGTTGGGGCCGAGGAAGCCCGTGACCTTACCGGGCTGGACGGTGAAGGACACGTCGTCCACCGCGCGTTTCGAGCCATAGTTCTTGGCGAGAGAGGTTGCCTGGATCATGCTTCCACGCTACGCACCCGTCCCGGTGGCGTCGCCGCCCCTACGGATGATCTTCGACCCCGCCGGTGTACGACTTCAGGACGACGGGCCGGTGGTCCTGTGGCGGGACCGGTCGTGCGGGGGCTCAGCGAATGAGGCGCAGGGTGCGGGCCTGGTCGATGGCCGCGGTCCGCGTATCGACCCCGAGCTTGGAGTAGATGTGGATCAGGTGGGTTTTGACCGTTGATTCGGAGATGAACAGTTCCCGGGCGATCTGCCGGTTGACGAGCCCCCGGGAGAGCAGACCGAGCAGTTCGAGTTCGCGCGGGCTCAAATCGGTGGCCGCGTTCCGGGCCGCGGGGTCCATCCGGGCGGCCACCTCTTCGGAGAGGACCCGCCGCCCCCGGGCGGCATCCCGGACCGCGGCGGTCAGCCGTGCCAGCGGGGCATCCTTGAGCAGGTAGCCGGCCGCTCCCGCATCGAGGGCGGTCCGGATATCGGAGTCTGAATCATAGGTCGTGAGGATGAGGACGGGCGGTCCGCCGGCCGAGCGGATCCTGCCGGTGGCCTCGACCCCGTCCATGCCGTCCATCTGCAGGTCCATCAGCACCACGTCCACGTGTTCGCCGAGGGTTTCCAACCGGTTCAACTGGGCGATCGCCGCCGCACCGTCGGCGGCCTCCGCCACGACGCGTAGTCCCGCCTGCTCGGTCAATACCGCCTTCAGCCCGGCCCGGACCACCGGATGGTCATCCACCAGCAGCAGGTTCAGTTCATCCATGTCCATCCTCCGTTTCGCAGGGGATCCGCACGGCCACCACGGTGCCCTCCCCGGGCGCCGATTCAACCTCCACGGTTCCGTCGAGGGCGCCGATCCGCGCCCTGAGTCCAGAAAGGCCGAATCCCGTCCCGTCATCGCGCGGCGTGGCAGGCAGCGTGTCGGGATCAAAGCCGATCCCGTCGTCGTACACATCCAGGGTGACCTCCCCGGCCAGGTAGCCCAGGCTGAGGATGGCCCGAGAGGCCCGGGCGTGGGCCAGGACGTTGGCCAGACAGGATTGTCCGGCGCGCAGCAGGGCCCCGGCGACGTCGGGGCTCAGTGCCTGCGCCTCGCCGTCCTCCCGGAATCGGCATTCCAGTGCGTCCCCGGCGGCCCGTGCGGTGCGTTCGGTGGAGGCGCAGAGCCGGGCGAAGCGTCCGGCCAGGGCCCCGGCGGCGGCTTCGGCGGTTCCGGCGGAGAGCCCCCGGACGAAGTCGCGGGCCTCGCCCAGGTTGTCCGAGGCGGTGGTGGCCACCGTTTCGAGACGCTGGCCGGCCAGTTCAGTATCCCCGGAGTCCAGGGCGGCACGGGCCGAACGGGAGACCAGCACAATGCTGGAAAACCCCTGGGCGAGGGTGTCGTGGATATCGCGGGCGAGTCGTTCGCGTTCGGCCAGGACTCCGGCGCGGTGCTGCTCCCCGGCCAGCGCGGCCCGGGTACGGCGCAGCTCATCCAGGGCCCGACGTTGGTTCACGCCCTCGGTGTAGAGGGCCTGGTAGGCGAAACCCATGACGACGGAGAACGCCGCCCCGAAGACCGGACCGACGATCCCGGCGACCATCACCGACCCGGCATGGGCCCATTGGGCGCCGATGACCACCAGGGTCAGCCCGACGATGGCCAGCAGGGCGGTGCGGGTGCGCAGCAGATGCATCTGCAGGAAGAACAGCGGGAAGGCGAGCCAACTGAAATCGGGGTGCAGGGCCATCAACGCCAACCACAGCACGACGACGATCAGCAGCCAGCTGCGCGAGAACCGGCTCGGATCCGGGGCGAGGCCGTGGGCGTATCGGTTTTCCCAGGTGGTACCCCACAGATAGATGACGGCCAGGACCCCGGCCAGCAGGATCGAAGCCAACCGCGTGGCGGGGGTCGTATCGGTGACCAGGACCCGCACGATGCCCACCATCAGCAACAAGGCGAAGCCCACATGCAGGGATACCCGCAGCACGCGCAACACCATGCCACCGGGAGTCTGCCGCAGTGCTGCGGCCTCGGAGCCCGGCGGGGCGGGGGGTTGATTCGGTTCGTTCACGGTTCCAGCCTAGGGCGAGAGGTCTGCCGGTGGTTCCACCGTTTGGTGGACCTGCCGCCGCGGCGGCCTGCCGATCCACCGGAAGGCGGGCAGCGGATCGCGTTCGGCCCCGGCGTAGGGTCCTGCCTGCGGGTCGTCCTGGCCGACCCGTCGGACCGGATCGGTCTGCGGATCCCAGATGCTGCGGGCCACCTTGTACATCAGATAGGCGGTGGCCAGCATATGGGCGGCCACGGCCAACACGTAGAACGCCTCGGGGAAGGTGTTCTGCTCCTTGATGTCGGCGCTGGACGAATACAGGTACATCCAGATCGCCCAGAAGTGCAGGGCTTCGACCACCTGCCAGACCAGGAAGTCACGCCACCGCGGCCAGGCCAGGGCAGCCAGCGGGATGAGCCAGACCACGAACTGGGGCGAATAGACCTTGTTGAACAACACGAAGGCGGCGACGACGAGGAAGAGCAGCGAGGCCACCCGCGGCCGCCGGGACGCCAGCAGCCCCAGCACGGCGATTCCCGCGCAGCTGGCGGCGAAGAGCCAGAACGCGGCGGAGTTGATGACCTCGGGGGTGAATTCGGGGGCCCCGGGCAGCACGCCGGCGGTGACGTTCCAGGCATGCCAGAGCGAGGACAGCCCCGCCCCGCGATCCCGCGTGAATTCCAGGAAGTAGCTCCAGGCCCCGAAGTTGGCGATCATGAACGGCAGGTTCACCACCAGCCATGACCCCGCGGTGCCGGCAGCGACCATCAGCAGCGGGCGCCATCGTCCGGTGCGCAGGGCCAACACCAGCACGACGCCCAGGAAGAGGATCGGGTACACCTTCATCGAGGCACCCAGACCGATGAGGATCCCGGCCACCAGCGGCTTCTCCCGGGCGAAGGCCAGCAGGGCCAGGGCCAGGAACGCGACGGCCCACACATCCCAGTTGATGGTCGAGGCCAGGATCATTCCCGGGGCCAGGGCGACCATCACGGCATCCCAGGGCCGCCGGCCTGCGGCCCGGGCGGTGGCGATGACGATGATGAACCAGAGGACCACCACCATCAGCAGGTTCACGTCAAAGAAGGCCAGCGTCCGGTCGTAGTCCCCGGGCACCACCAGCAGGGCCGCGAAGGAAGCCACCGCCGACATGAGCACCGGATATTCGAAGTGGGCCCCGTCGGCGAAGGGGGCGAAGGCATTGGTGTCGAATCCGCGGGAGGCGAAGAGGGCGGACCAATCCGAATAGCAGGCCCAGATATACGCGTTGGAACCACCCCACCCCAGGGTGCGGCACATGTTCTTGGCCAGAATGGCCACGATCGCCGCGACGATCGTCAGGACCACTAGCACGCGTTCGATGGTGAAGAACCCCGGAGACACCCGCCCCGGGGAGGTGAAACGCCCCAACGGGCCGCCGATGACCTCGGTCAGCCGGCGCAGCAACGGATCATTGCGGCTGGGCACGGTGATCCGCAGCGGGCCACGCCGCGTCCCCCGGGACGTGGAGGTTCCCCGGTCCGTGAAGTGGCGGGCCGGGGGCCTGGGCTTCTCGCTCATGGAATCAGCCTATCCGGCGCGGCCGTACAGCAGATCGCCCCCGGATGTATCGCACACCACATCCGGCGTTAACCCGCTGGTGGGTCCCACGACACCTCCACTGCCTAGCGTCGAAACCATGCAGCAGCCACAGAGTGAAAACGTCCTGGTCGTCATCCCAGCCCGCGGCGGATCGAAGGGCCTCCCGTTGAAGAACCTGCGCCCGGTGGGCGGCACGTCGTTGTTGGCCCGCGCCATCGACGCCGCGCTGGCCGCCCCGTCGGTCACCGACGTCGTGGTCAGCACCGACCATTCGCAGATCCGCAACGAGGCCCACGCCCGGGGGGCCCGCGTCATCGACCGTCCGGCGGCCCTGGCTTCCGACGGGGCCAGCAGCGAATCGGCCCTCGGCCACGCCCTGGACACCCTCGAGCACCTTCCCGACGTCGTCGTGCTGCTGCAGTGCACCTCCCCGTTCATCAACCCGGCCCATCTGGAGGCCGCCGTGGCCTCGGTGCTGCAGAACGAGGCGGATGTCTGTTTCAGCGTCACCGAGGACCATTCGTTCATCTGGTCGACGGAACAGGGGGCCGTGACCGCCGTGGGCCACGACGCCGGACACCGCCCACGACGCCAGGATCGGATCCCCCAATACCGCGAGACCGGCGCCTTCTACGCGATGCGCACCACCGGATTCCGCCAGGCCAACCACCGCTTCTTCGGGAGGCTGAAGTTCCAGGTCGTTCCGGCCTCCGACGCCCCCGAAGTCGATTCCCCCGAGGACCTGGACCTGGTCTGCGCGTTGGCGGCCCGGCGCGCCGGCCGGGCCTCCGGCCCGCCGCTTCCGGGCATCGACGTGGACGCCCTGGTGACCGACTTCGACGGCGTCCACACCAACGATGCGGCCCTGCTGGCCTCCGACGGCTCCGAGTCCGTCACCGTGTCCCGCTCCGACGGGATGGGCATCGCCCGGTTGCGCCGGGCGGGGAGGCCGATGCTCATCCTGTCCACCGAAACCAACCCCGTGGTCGCCACCCGCGCCGCCAAGCTCGGCGTCGACGTCGTGCACGGCGTGCAGGACAAGGCCGGCCGGCTCCGCGCCTGGATCGATGAGCACGGCCTGGACCCGGCCCGGGTGGCCTATGTCGGCAACGACGTGAACGACGTGGCCGCCATGGATTCCGTCGGCTGGCCGATCGCCGTCGCCGACGCCCGCCCCGAAGCCCTGGCCGCCGCCCGCCTCGTGCTCCAGAAGCCCGGCGGCCGGGGAGCCGTCCGTGAGGTCTGCGAACGCATCCTCGAAACCCCCCACCGTCCAATGGCCGCACGGCTGTTGGTCTCCACCCCCTGAAACACCTCCAACGAAAGGGAACCATCATGACCACCGAAGCCATCACGCAGGACGCCCCCGTGAACATCGGCACCGAAAGGATCGGGGCCAGCCAACCGGTCTACGTCATCGGCGAGATCGGGATCAACCACAACGGCGATGTGGACGTCGCCAAGCAGCTGATCGACCTCTCCGCGGCCGCCGGCGCCAACGCCGTGAAGTTCCAGAAGCGCACCCCGGAGATCTCCACCCCGCACGACATGCGCGATAAGATCCGCTCCACCCCGTGGGGGGAGATGACCTACCTGGACTACCGGTACAAGGTCGAGTTCGACGCCGCCCAGTACCGCGACATCATCTCCTATGCCCGCAGCCAGGGCCTGGAGGCCTTCGCCTCTCCCTGGGACGTCCCCTCGGTCGAGTTCATGGAGGAGCAGGGCGCCGCAACCCATAAGGTGGCCTCGGCCTCGGTGACCGACCTGGAGCTGCTGCGTGCCCTGCGCGAGACGGGCAAGCCGATCATCCTGTCCACGGGCATGTCCACGATCGAACAGATCGACACTGCCGTGGAGACGCTGGGCACCGGGAACCTGGTCCTGATGCATGCCACCTCCACCTACCCGCTGCCCCCGGAGGAAGCGAACCTGCGCATGATCCCGACATTGCAGGAACGCTACGGGGTCCCGGTCGGCTATTCCGGGCACGAACGCGGTCTGCAGATCTCGTTGGCCGCCGTCGCCCTCGGGGCGGTGACGGTCGAACGACACATCACCCTGGACCGGACCATGTGGGGCTCCGACCAGGCCTCCTCCCTGGAACCGAAGGGCTTCGAATCGCTCATCCGCGATATACGGATCCTGCAGGAGGCCATGGGCGACGGCGTCAAGAAGGTCTTCCCCGGCGAGCTCGCCCCGCTCTCCCGCCTGCGCCGCGTCGACGCGTAGTCCCGGGACGACGAGATGACCACCCCCTTGCTCAGCATCGTCGTGCCGGCGAAGGACCAGGCCCCCTTCATCCGCGACACGATGACCAGCCTGGAGCACCAGTTCGACGATCCACGGGCCCTGGAGGTCATCGTCGTCGACGACGGTTCCCGTGACGGGACCGGGGAACTGGTGGAGGCCTTCGCCGACCGGCTCCCCGGACTGGAGATCCTGCGCAACCAGGAGGCCCGGGGCCTGGCCACCGCCCGCAACCAGGGCCTCGAGGCCGCCACCGGCACCACGGTGGCCTTCCTGGACGGCGACGACTGGCTGGCCCCGGGCCATCTGCCTGCCTGTCTGGCAGCCCGGGACCGGCTGGACGTGGACTTCCTGCGGGTCGACCACATCCGCGTCACCGACGGGCGCCGCACCATCCACCGGGCCCCGCAGGCCCGCAGGGACACGGTCCTGGACCCCCGGGCCTCGATCCTTCCGGAGACCGGGACCACCCTGGTCGACTACCCGTATGCGTGGGCGGGAATATTTCATCGGCGGCTGGCCGACGCCGGCCTGCTGCACTTTCCCGACGGATTGTTCACCGCCGAGGACCGCCCGTGGATCTGGCGCCTGCACCTGAACGCCGAGTCCTTCGCCGTCATCGAATCCCCCGGGGTGCTCTATCGGCGCGGGGTGGCCACCTCGCTGACGCAGATCCAGGACCGCCGGCAGCTCGACTTCGCTCGGGCCTTCGCCCTGGCCTTCGAGGTCGTGGCCGCCGATCGCGACTCCCCGACCTACTGGCCCAAGGTGATCCGGCAGTTCATGGCGGTCTGCTGCCACCACCTCTCCCGCAGCGCCGGAATGACCGCGGCGGTGAAGTCGGAGCTGGAGGCGGCGATCACCCGCACGATGGCGGCAGCCCCCCGCGGGATGCTCATGGCGGCCCTCGACGGGCTCGAGGCCCGACGACGGGCCCTGCTGCTGCCCCTGCTTCCCGCCAACACGTCGACCACCCCTCCCCCGGAAGGAGCCCGATGATCCAACTACTCACCGCGTCCACGCTGTTCCAGGTGGCCTCGCTGGCCGCGATGATCGATGCCGGGGCGCTTCCGGCACCGCGGGGCGAACGCGTGCTGCTGCTCATCGACGGATCCCAGCAGCCCGAGCTGACCGGCAGCATCGCCGACTCCCCGGGCTTCGGTGACCTGGCCTCCCGGTTCGACCGGGTCGAGGACTTCGGCGAACTGCTGTTGCCGCGTCGGCCGGCCCAGTTCAATCCGCGCGAGGAGGAACTGTACCTGTGGCAGCGGCTCCTCCGACGTGGCCTCGGCCTCGGGGCGGAGGACGTGCAACTGGTCGTCGATTCGATCCAGGCCAATCCGGCCCGGGCGATCCTGCGGATCTTCCACGATTCACTCTTCCTGGTCCACTCGGACGGACTGATGACCTACGGTCCCACCCGCAACCTGCTCCCGGCCTCGATCCACCAGCGGCTCGACGGGCTGCTCTACCTCGATCTGGTGCCCGGACTGCAGCCGTTGCTGTTGCGCGAATTCGCCCCGCCACTGATCCCGGTGCCCCCGCAACCGCTGGCGGACCTCATCGCCGGGCTCGCCCGCTCCACCATGGTGCACGATCCCCGCCCGGCAGCCAACGGCCGGCCGAAGACCGCGTTGGTGCTCGGCCAGTACCTCGCCCACCTGGGGCTCATGGACGATGAGGAGGAACGTGTCCTGCATCGCGAGATGCTGCGCGAAGCCGAACGCCATGGTGCGACGGCGGTGATCTTCAAACCCCACCCGGCCGCCGGCCCCGCCTCCGGACGCCAGCTCGAAGAAGATGCCGCCGCACTGGGTCTGCAGTTCACCCCACTCCAGGAACCGGTGCTGGCCGAAACGGCCGTCGCCCTGCTGCGCCCCGACGTCGTCATCAGCTGCTTCTCCACGGCGCTGCTGACCATCCGCGCCATCTTCGGCACCGAAACCGCTGCCGTGGGGACCGAGATGATGCTCGAACGCCTCAGCCCGTACGAGAACTCCAACCGGATCCCCGTCACCCTCATCGACGCGCTCCACCGCCGGGGCCTGCCGCTGCCCGGTGACGACCCCCTGGGCTCCGAGGGGTCGCTGACCCGGCTGGTCACCGCCGTCGGATACTGCATGCAGCCGCAGCGGCTGGCCGCGGAGGAGGCCACCACCCGGGAATTCCTAGCCGGACACCACGCCCGCTTCGCCAAGTACTTCAAACGCCGCCGGTTGACCCGCCTGGATCTTCCCGGGGCCCTGCCCGCCGGACGGCCGGCCCCGGGGCTGGCGGCCCGACTGACGCGGCGCCTTCCCGCCCGGGTGCACCGGCGGCTGGGCCGGGGTCTGCGGTCGATGCCGCGCCGACTGTCCACCGTGGCCTCCTGTGTCGCCCGCGGTTGAGCTGCCCGAGGGCGCGGGAATGAACGGTCGGGCCCGCCGGGTGGCGTTGGTGCCCCAGGTCCAGCGGCCGCGCTTCGGGCGGGCCGACGTCTGGGTGGAATCCCCGCTGCAACTGCTCAGCGCCATCGAGGCCCACGGGGCGGGACTGCTGGGCCGGCACTCCACCATCCACCCGCGCGGAGGCACCGCCGGCATGGACACCACCGTGCGCGCCCTGATGGCGCAGGCGCCCCCGGGGGTCGGTTTCAGCGGTCCGGGCCCACAGGAACCCCCGGCCCCGGACCGACCGGCCGACCGGTGGGTCACCGGTGATGCGTTCTCCGGAAGGATCCAGCGTCGCCTCATGGGTCCGGTGCATGCCGAGGAGTTCGTGATCATCGACGACGGGTTGGCGACGGTGAAACTGCTGCAGTTGCTCACCGGGGACCGCCCGGTCCCGCTGGTGCGCTCCCGCGGCCCCCGGAGCAGCTCCCGCAACGCCCTGGGGGTGGCCAGCTGGTATCGCCTCCGCGCCCTGGCCCGCCAGGGGCGGCTGCTGGCCTGCACCGCCCTGCCGATCAGCCACGGGGTCGAACAGGCCTTCCGTCAGCTCGGCGGGCATCTGGAGCATCACCGGTTCGAATGGCTGGGCACCCAACCGGTGACCGAACGGTTCCTCGAGCCCACGATCGTCGTCGGGTCGGCCCTGGCCGCCGACGGACTGATCGGTCGCGCCCCGTACCTGTCCTGGGTCCTGGACCAGACCGGCGACGGACCGGTCGGTTATTTCCCGCACCGTCGCGAGGACCCGGGGTTCCTGGCCGAACTGGCCCGGCACCCGCTGATCACCGTGCACCCGAACACCATCCCGGTGGAAATGCGCCTGCGCGGCCTGCGCCGGGGGCAGCGGGTCACCGCCCTGCCTTCCACGGTGCTGCCCTCGTTGCGCCTGCTGTTGCGTCCGCGGCAGGTAGCAATCACCGGACAGCCGATCCCCGGACACTGGTGGACCGATGCCGCCTCCCCCGCCCTGCGCGCCCACCTGGGGACGTCCGTGGAGGAGCCGGGCTCGTGAGCATCCCGCCGCAGGCCCCGCCCCGCATCCTCGCCGTGGCCGATAGCGATTCGTACTTCAAGTTCGCCTGCGCGAGCGTCGATGCCCTCGGCCCCGGCTGGGACCGCCGGGTGGTCCTGGCCCGCACCCCCCTCCTGCCGACGACCGAACAGCGGGCCGGCGCGGTCGCCGGGACCTTCCTGGACGGGGCAGGGCCCACCACCGTCCTCCCGTTGCATCGCCTCGGGCCCCTGCTCGACTCCGCCGATGTGGTGTTGGGTGCCGCCACGGGCCCGGTGGTCCAGGAGCTATTCCACCGGGTCGCCTCCCGCCGGCGGGGGTGCCGCAGGAACACCGCACTGGTCTCCGCCCTGCCCGGGGTCGCCTACCCGGCCACGGAGAAGGCCATGGACTTCCGCGCCCTGGGGGACCTCTTCCTGGCCCATGGACTGGCCGAGGCCCGGGATTTCTCCGGGGTGCTGTCCCGGTTGGGCAGCGACCAGCCGGTCCTGGCCACCCGACTGCCCTTCCTGGTCTCGCGCGGGGAACCGGTCAGGGATGCGACGCCGGTGGACTCGGTGGTCTTCGCCGCCCAGGCCAAGTTCCCGTTCCACCGGACCGACCGTGAACGGATCCTGAAGGCACTGGCCCGCACGCACCGGGCGAACCCCGGGGTGGAGGTCATCGTGAAATTGCGGGCCCGCGACGGCGAACCGCAGACCCACCGCGAGGCCCACCCCTACGACCGGCTCTGGGCCGGATTGACCGCCGACGGCGCGGTGGCCGGGGATGAGGTCACGTTCGCGACCGGGGCCATGGCCGCGGTGCTGCGGCCGGGGACCCTGGTCGTGACGGTTTCCTCCACCGCCGTCCTGGAGGCGGTGGACCGGGGTCTTCCCGCCGTCGTCCTGACCGATTTCGGTCTAAACCGAGCACTCTACAACCTGGTGTTCGACGGCAGCGGGCTGACCGGGTCGTTGCAGGACGTGGAGGAGTTGAAGGTGCTGCGGCCGGAGCCCACCTGGCTGGCCGAGCACTACTTCCACCCGCCCGACGCGGTGGCCTCCGGGGCCTTGGAACAACTGGCCCGGCGCGCCCGGGCAGGCGCCTTGACGACCTCCCCGGAGGCCCTGGCCCGCACCGGTCGGATGGCCCTGCACCACCGGTTGCGCACCAGGCTTCCACGGCCCCTCCTGCGCCTGGTCCGTGGCCTGCCCCACCGGCGGTTCCCGGCCCGCGCCGACCCCCCGAACGGCCGCTGAAGGACCCGGGGCAAACCACCCGGGAATAACCGGGCCGCCGCGTCACTTAGAATCGTTGTGGCCTTCGGCCGCCCAAGAACCGTTCTGCTGTAGGAGTCACTGTGTCGGGAAACCCCATTCGGGTCGCAATCATTGGTGTGGGGAACTGCGCCACCTCGCTCATCCAGGGCGTTGAATACTATAAGGATGCGGACCCGGAGACGAAGATTCCCGGTCTGATGCACGTCCAGTTCGGCAAATACCATGTCCAGGACGTCTCGATCGTCGCCGCCTTCGACGTCGACGCGAAGAAGGTCGGACTGGATCTCGCCGAGGCCACCACCGCCAGCGAGAACAACACCATCAAGATCGCCGACGTGCCCACCACCGGCGTCACCGTCCAGCGCGGGCACACCCTGGACGGCCTGGGCAAGTACTACCGCGAGACCATCAAGGAGTCCGACGCCGCCCCGGTCGACGTCGTCGCCGCGCTGAAGGAATCCGGCGCCGATGTGCTGGTCTGCTATCTTCCGGTCGGTTCCGAGCAGGCAGCGAAGTTCTACGCCCAGTGCGCCATCGATGCCGGCGTCGGCTTCGTCAACGCCCTGCCCGTCTTCATCGCCGGGACCAAGGAATGGGCCGATAAGTTCACCGCGGCCGGGGTGCCGATCGTCGGAGACGACATCAAGTCCCAGATCGGGGCCACCATCACCCACCGCGTGATGGCCAAGCTCTTCGAGGACCGCGGTGTGACACTGGACCGGACGTACCAGCTCAACGTCGGCGGCAACATGGACTTCAAGAACATGCTCGAGCGTGAACGCCTCGAATCCAAGAAGGTCTCCAAGACCCAGGCCGTCACCTCCAACACCTCGGCACAGCTCGGCGCCGACGACGTGCACATCGGCCCCTCGGACTATGTGGCCTGGCTCGATGACCGCAAGTGGGCGTATGTGCGCCTGGAAGGCCGCAACTTCGGTGACGCCCCCGTCTCGCTGGAGTACAAGCTCGAGGTCTGGGATTCGCCGAACTCCGCCGGAGTGATCATCGACGCCATCCGTGCCGCCAAGATCGCACTGGATCGCGGCATCGGCGGCCCGCTGCTCTCGGCGTCCTCCTACTTCATGAAGTCCCCGCCGGAGCAGTTCAACGACGAGGCGGCCCACGAGAGCGTCGAGGCGTTCATCCGCGGCGACATCGAGCGCTAGGAACCACGGCCCAGAATGCGACGGCGGCCGGCCCCTTGAACAGGGGCCGGCCGCCGTCGTCGTCTGCTCAGAAGAGTCCTACGGCATTCCCGTTCCCGTCCACATCCATGCGCATCGCCGCCGGGACCTTGGGCAGACCCGGCATGGTCATGACGGCCCCGGTCAGCGCCACGATGAACCCGGCCCCGGTTTTGGGGATCAACTCACGCACCTGGAGGGTGAACCCCTCGGGGGCGCCCAGCAGTTTCGCGTCGTCGGAGAACGAATACTGGGTCTTGGCCATGCACACCGGCAGCGAATCCCACCCGTTCTCCACGATCCCGGCCAGTTGCCGGCGCGCGCTGGCCGAGAATTCGACGTCGGCACCACCGTAGATATCGCGCACGATGGTGCGGATCTTCTCCTCCACCGGCAGCTCCAGGTCATAGAGGTGGTGGAAGTCCGAGGGCCCTTCCACGGCGGCCAGCACCTTGGCGGCCAGTTCCCCGGCCCCCTCGCCACCACGGCCCCAGACGTCGGCCACTGCCGCCTCGACCCCTTCGGCGGCGCACCAGTGGAGCACGGCGTCGAGTTCGGCCTGCGTATCCGTGGCGAACTGGTTGATCGCCACGACCGGGGCCAGCCCGAACCGTCCGATGTTGCGCACATGCCGGGCCAGGTTCGGCAGCCCCCCGCGCACGGCCTCCACGTTTTCCGGTCCCAGCCCATCCTTGGGGACTCCCCCATGCATCTTCAACGCCCGGATGGTGGCCACCAGCACCACGGCGGACGGCGGGCAATCCGCATAGCGCGCCTTGATGTCCATGAACTTCTCGGCCCCCAGATCGGCGCCGAAACCCGCCTCGGTGACCACCACGTCGGCCAGCCGGCGGGCGGTGTTGGTGGCGATGGCCGAATTGCAGCCGTGGGCGATGTTCGCGAAGGGGCCGCCGTGGACCAGTGCGGGGGTCCCGGCGATGGTCTGGACGAGGTTGGGTTCGATGGCGTCCTTGAGTAGCAACGTCAGCGCCCCCTGGACGTCGAGTTCGGACACGCTGACCGGCCGGCGGTCGAAGGTGTACCCGATCGTCATCCGTCCCAGCCGCTCGCGCAGGTCGTCGAGGTCGGTGGCCAGGCAGAAGACCGCCATGACCTCGGAGGCGACGGTGATGTCGAAACCGTCCTGCCGGGGCATTCCCTCGGTGGGTCCACCGAGACCGATGACGATGCTGCGCAGGGCCCGGTCGTTGACGTCCATCACGCGTTTGAAGGTCATGCGCCGCGGGTCGATGCCCAGCTCGTTGCCCTGCTGGATGTGGTTGTCGACCAAGGCCATCAGCAGGTTGTTGGCACTGGTGATGGCGTGGAAGTCACCGGTGAAGTGCATGTTGATGTCCTCCATCGGCAGCACCTGCGAATATCCACCGCCGGCCGCCCCGCCCTTCATCCCGAAGATCGGCCCCAGCGACGGTTCCCGCAAGGCGATCATCGTGCGGGTTCCGGTGGCGGCCAGGGCGTCACCGAGACCGACGGTGACCGTGGACTTGCCTTCCCCGGCCGGGGTGGGGGACATCCCGCTGACCAGGACCACCCGTCCCGGACCCGAGCTGGCCTCGGGCAACCCGGCCCGATTGATCTTGGCCTTGTACCTCCCGTAGTTCTCCAGCGCCTCCGCCGGAATGCCGGCCGCTGCGGCGATCTCTTCGATCGGCTTCAACGTCGCCCGCTGGGAAATGGCCAGGTCGTTCATGGCCTCCGGGGCACTATCGGGTTGCTCGGCGGTACTGCTCATCTGCTCACGGACCTTCCCGGCCATCGGCCGTCATGTCGTCCGGCGGACCACCTTGTCACGCCGGTGACCCCCAAGCTACCAGCGATCCATGGCGCCGTCCCGGGATCGCGGGCCACGTTTTAAGCGGCAAAGCCCGCCGGTGAAGCCGGCGGGCTTTGCGGTGGGGGCGGATAACCCGTTCATGCTCTTCCTCCTGGGGGTCGGTCGCTGATCTGGCCGGATGAACCGGCGGCGTACCGACTTAGCGAAAGCGGAAAAGCATTTCCGGGGGGAGCTGGGATTCGAGGCGGGTCCTGGGCTCGGGGTTATACAAGGTGTTCAACCATTGCGGGCCCAGGGGCTTCCTACGTCTGTTCTGCACGTCATTCACCTCCCCGGTACACATCGGGGCGGGTGGGCTGGCGGGCAGCCGAGTCGTTCATCAGGGGCCGGGCGCGGAGGACGTCGGGGCCGGTGACGAAGAGTTCGGCGGAGCGGGGGCCGGAAGGGCCGGTGGTGCTGGATTGCGCGGACATCGCTGTTCCTTCGTTCGAAACCTCGGGGTGGGGAGGCCTGGAACAGCTGCGCTGGTGTCTAGCGGTTCGCCGTTCCGGGGGCGGGGATCAGGGCACGATGACGGGGTCCGGCAGCGTGCGCAGTGGTAGCCACTGCCTGCGTGTTCTGGATGATCATCACGATTCCCACCTCCTTCGGTGAACGGGCCGAGCGCATCGGCGGTCAATAGGTCCACGGGTCGAAACATCTCATTGAGATCTCTCAATCACCGTTAACAAACTAACCCGGGATCGGCCTCGAGCGCCAGCCCGGGCCGGAAATTTTCTGTGATTCGTGCTGGACCCCGGCGCGTCGGCGACGACACGCCGGGTTCGTCGGCGGGCGGTTACAGTCCCCAGGCCTCGACGGCGGGGGTCTTCTTATCCCAGCCCAACCGGCAGACTTCCGCGGTGCCCAGCAGGAAGTGGCGTCCCTGTCCTGCTCCGAGCCCCAACCAGGTCGCCGCGAGGATGCGGGAGAAGTGGCCGTGGGAAAAGAGCACGGCGTTCCCGCCATCCGCCAGCTCGCTGCGCACCCGTTGCACGATCCTCTCGGCGCGGACCCCGACCTGCTCGATGGTTTCCCCGGCCGGGACCCCGTCATCCCAGATCAGGTAGCTGGGGTTCCTTTCGCGCACCTCGGCCGAGCGGACGCCTTCGTAGTCCCCGTAGTCCCACTCATGGGCGTAGTCCACGACTTCGGCACCGGGGAATCCTGCGAGTTCGGCGGTATGCCAGGCGCGTTGGGACGGGCTGGTCATCACCAGGTCGAAGGAGGTACCGGCCTGCTGGATGCTGGTCAGTTTCGCGCCGGCGACCCGGGCTTGCTCCTCGCCATGGGGCGTCAGCGGAAGATCCGTCAGCCCGGTGTACTGGCCGCTGCGCGACCATTCGGTTTCCCCGTGGCGGACCAGCCATAGGCGCGGCAATTCACTCATCGTTCATCCTCTTCTCGTCCGTTTCCTGCTCGGGTCCCTGCCCGGACCACCACTCGACCAGCGCCTTCGACGCGGCCTCGGGCCCCATCGGGCCATGGTCCAACCTCAGGTCCAACAGAAACTTATAGGCCCGCCCGACCTCAGGGCCGGGCCCGATCCCCAGCAGTTCCATGATCCGTCCACCGTCGAGGTCGGGACGAATGGCGTCCATCTGTTCCTGCTCGGCCAATTCCTCGATCCGGCGTTCCAGGTCGTCGCAGGCGAAGGCCAGGTATTCGGCCTTGCGTCGGTTGCGGGTGGTCACGTCCGAGCGGGTCAGCCGCAACAGGCGTGGCAGCACCGATCCGGCATCGGTGACGTAGCGGCGCACCGCAGAGTCCGTCCAGCCGGCGTCCCCATACCCATAGAACCGCATATGCAGTTCCACCAGGCGGGCCACCGACTTGATGGTGTCGTTGTCGAAGCGCAGCGCGCGCATCCGCTTCTTGGCCAGTTTGGCGCCGACGGCATCGTGGTGGCGGAAGCTGACCGCCCCGTTGGGTTCGAAGCGTCGGGTCGCCGGTTTGCCGATATCGTGCAGCAGCGCGGCGAAGCGCAGTACGAAGTCGGGTCCGGGCACCTCGCCCTCCGCTCCGGTCTCCAGCGAGGCTGCTTGGTCCAGGACCTGGAGGGAGTGTTGGTAGACATCCTTATGCCGGTGGTGTTCGTCGACCTCCAGGCGCAGAGCGGAGACCTCGGGCAGCACGTGGTCGGCCAATCCGGTGCGCACCAGCAGGTCGACGCCCTCCCGCGGGTGGCGGCCGGTCATCAGCTTGATGAGCTCGTCGCGGACCCGTTCGGCGGAGATGATGTCGATCCGTGCCGCCATATCGGTCATCGCGGCTTCGACCTCGGGGTCCACCGTGACCCCCAGCTGGGCGGCGAACCTCGCGGCCCGCATCATCCTCAGGGGGTCATCGGAAAAGGACGACGCCGGGGTTCCGGGGGTGCGGATCAGCCCCTGTTCCAGGTCCTTGAAACCCCCGTAGGGGTCCACCAGTTCCAGCTCGGGCAGGCGCAGCGCCATCGAGTTCATGGTGAAGTCCCGACGGTACAGGTCCTCCTGGAGCGAGGTTCCGAAGGCCACCACCGGCTTGCGGGAAGCCGGGTCATAGGCGTCCGCCCGGTAGGTCGTGACCTCGATCGTGTGTTCGGCACGGCGCAGGGCGATGGTGCCAAAGGCCCGGCCGACCTCCCAGGTGGCGTCCGCCCATCCGGCGACCACGGCCAGGGTCTGGTCCGGATCTGCGTCGGTCGTGAAATCCAGGTCCGGTGAGACGCGGCCCAGGAACAGGTCCCTGACCGGGCCCCCAACCAGGGACAGGGCGTGGCCGGCCGCGGTGAAACGGTCGGCCAGTTCGAAGACGACGGGGGGAAGGAGCGTCCTGAGGGCGGATGGTGCGGGTAGCTGCTGCATAGTCCGTTAAGCTTGTCAGATTTTTCCGCCGGCGCCTGACGCGCGGCGTACGCGGGGCGGGCACATGTGCACAGCAAAGATGGATAGAGTGGTTTCCATGGCCCATCCAGTACCTCGCGCTCCGAAGCGCACACCGCTGAACGCCTCCATGGCGTCTGCGCAGCCGGGCCAGCATTCCCTTCCCACCGTCGAGGAAATCTCCTCCGGCGGAGTCATCGTCGATACGGCGCTGCCCGGACTCCCGGTGGCAATCATCGCCCGCTACAACCGGGGTGGCCGGCTTGAATGGTGCCTGCCCAAGGGCCACCCCGAGGGCGAGGAGACCAATGAAGCGGCCGCCGTGCGGGAAGTGGACGAGGAAACCGGCATCGCCGGACGGATCCTCGCCCCGCTGGGCAGCATCGACTACTGGTTCACCGTGACGAACTACCGCGTGCACAAGACGGTCCACCATTTCCTGCTCGAAGCCACCGGTGGAGAGCTGACCGTCGACAACGATCCCGATCACGAGGCAGTGGATGTCGCGTGGATCCCGATCGCCGAACTCGGCAGGAAGCTCTCCTTCCCCAACGAGCGCCGCATCGCGGAATTGGCCCGGGACGTCCTCGCTCAACATGGCAACTGAGACCACCACGGACCGGAAAGCTGGTTCGAACGCCAAGGCTTATCACCTCATGGCCTCGGGGACCATTGTGTCCCGGGGTCTGGGCTTCGCCCGGACGGCCCTGTTGGCCTTCGCCATCGGATCGAATGCCATGGTGGCGGACATCTTCGAAAAAGCCAACGTCATCCCCAACATCATCTTCATGCTGCTGGCAGGAGGCATCTTCAACGTCGTGCTGGTCCCGCAGCTGATCAAGGCCTCGCGGGCCGCGGACAAGGGCTCGGACTACACGAGCCGGCTCATCACGCTGACCATGGTCGTCATGGGTGCCTTCACCGTGCTGTTGACCCTCGGGGCCGGCCCCATCATCACCATCCTGACCAAGGACTGGTCGGAGCCGATGCTCACCCTGGGCACCGCGTTCGCCTATTGGTGCCTACCGCAGATCTTCTTCTACGGCGTCTACGCCGTCGTCGGACAGGCCCTGAACGCCCACGGACGCTTCGGCGCCTACATGTGGGCGCCGGTCGCCAACAACGTCGTGCAGATCCTGGTCATCATCGGGTTCATGATGTCCTTCGGCAAGTACGACGGCGATCCGGACCAGTTGGCGAACTGGACATCGATGCAGACCCTCTGGATCGCCGGCGGTTCGACCCTGGGCATCGTGGTCCAGGCGCTCGTGCTGTTCATTCCGCTGGCCCGTTCAGGTCTGCGGATCCGTCCCAAGTTCAACTGGCGGGGCATGGGGTTGCGCCATGTCGGGAAGCTGGCGATCTGGACGCTGGGTTCGATGACCATGGGCAACGTCGCATCGTTGATCTACGCCCGGCTGGTTTCCAGCGCGGCGAACGCGCGCAGCTCCCTGCCCCCGGGGGAACGGGCGGGCGTTCCGGGCGAACAAGCGCTGAACGCGATGCAGCTGGTCACCGTCCTACCGCACTCCATCTTCGCCTTGTCGCTGGCCACCGTCCTGTTCAATGAACTCTCACGGGCCTTCGCCGACAATAAGCGGGAGAAGGTCGCTCCCGCCCTTTCCCAGGGACTCCGCACGACGGCGGTGCCCGTCGTGTTCGCCACGGTCGCCTTCATCGTGCTGGCCGGACCCCTGGGCCTGCTCTTCGCCGGCGGCGGGAAGTATTCGGTGGTGGCCGGCGCCGCGATCGGGCAGCTGCTGCTCCTGACGGCGCTGGGTCTGCCCTTCAAGAGCATCCACTTCTTCCTCATCCGGGTCTTCTTCGCCGAGGAGGACACCAAGACGCCGATGATCATCCAATCCTCGATGGCCGTCGTCGGCGTGCTCATCGCCTACGCCCTGGCCGCGGCCCTGCCGGCGGCCAAGATCGCCTTGGGGATCGCACTGCTCTACGGGGTCACGAACATCATTTCCGCCGTGATCGCCCATGTCCTGGTCGTGCGCCGCTACGGCGACTACGGCACCAGGGAGGTCGTGAACACGTATATCCGGATCGGCTGGTACTCCGCCATTTCGGGGGCCGTCGGGGCCCTGGTGCTCTGGTTCATGGGCGGATACACCAGCGGATTCGCCTGGGATTCAATCTTCTCCGCCCTGATCAGCATCGCCGTCGTCGGCAGCGTGATGGCCGTGGTGTACCTGCTGTTGTTGAAGGCCGCCAACGTGCCGGAACTGGACGATTTCATCGGCGGGGCAGCCAAACGCATCCCGGACCTGGGCAGAAGGTTGCGCCGCTAGGACACAATGTCCCGCCCGCCGGGCGCGGACACCGGTAACATGGTCGAAGCACAGCAGCAGCGTGCCCAGCTACACACCACCAAACCCGGGAGTAAATAGTGTCGCAGCCCATCGATGTCGGAGCCGTTCTTGGGGGCCGGTACAAGGTCACCGAACTGGTTTTGACCTCCGCCGACGGCGACGCGGTCCTGGGCGGGATGGATCAGGTGCTGAACCGTTCGGTGAGCATCCTCGTGGCTTCACCGGAGAACGCGAGCCAGGTGGCGACCAGCGCCCGGGAGATCGCGACGGGCGAGCGTTACGGGACCATGCAGGTCCTGGACCTGGGCATCTCCGACGGCAGCACCTACCTCATCACGAACACCGCCAGCCCGGCCGATCTGCTCGACCTGGTCATCCAACGCGATGCCCCCTTCATCGAACCCTTCTACACCGACACGCTGGGTTCGGAGATCTTCGGGGTCACGCGCAGCGCGGAACCGGAAGTCTACGACGACGAAGAAGAATACTGGGAAGAACTCCAGGCCAATGAAGAGCGCAATGTCGGAGGCCGGGTCGCCAAGAAGCTGACCGGGTTCACCAGCCGTTGGGGGCGTGGTCGGAAGGATTCGGCATCCCCCGAGGCGGACGAAGAGGCCGAAGGGTTCGCTGCGGCCGCCGACGAAGCAGCCGCCACCGACGCGGAGGACCACGAGCCCACGGATTCCGCCCCACCGACGGCGGCAGCCAATGTCCCGCCGCGGCCGCAGATACCACCCACGTCCCCCGCGTCCCCGACGGACTCACCCGATCCCGCCGACGACGACGCCACCGGTGAAACGGAGAAGGTCTCCCTCTGGGGCACCCCCGCAGATGATGTTTCGACTCCCGCTCCCCAGGGTGACGATGCCGGCGACGCCAGCCTGGCGGCAGCGGGTGCCGCGGCCGCCGGAACGGCAGATCACGAGAGCCAACCGGTCGAAGCGGAACACTACGAACGTCCCGCAGCGGTCTTCCCCGCCGGAGCCCGTCACTTCTCCGCCCCCGATGAAGAGGCCGACGAGGGGGACCCGGAGGAGAAGGCCGCAGGAGGTGGCCTCAGCCGCCTGCTTGTCGGTGCCTTGCTGGTGGTGGTGCTGGTCGTCGCGGTCGTGATCGCCTTCAACACGTTGGGCTCCAACGACGCTCCCAAGACGGCCGCGGAAACCAGCCAGGCAGCCTCCTCGCAGGAGGCTTCCTCCAAGAAGGCCGAGTCCCAGGAAGCGACCCCCGAGGCGGCGGCCACCCCCGAGGTCACCGGGATTTCCCGGGTCGTCCCCGGCAACCAGGAGTTGAACTCCGAAACGGACTCCACATTGTCCAACGCCATCGATGGCAACCAGGGCAGTTTGTACCGTTCCTATTCCTTCACCACCCCGCAGTTTGGCGGCTTCGCCTCCAACATGATCCTGGTGGTCGAGCTGAAGGAGGAGGCCACGATCTCCGAGGTCGAATTGTCGGGGCTCAATGGCACCGGCGGGGCCTTCCAGATCAGCGTCGGTGATTCCGACGACCTGGGCTCGGCCACTGAAGTCACCTCGGGATCCTTCACCGGCCCCACGGTCACCGTTCCCGTCGCCGGGGACGATGACCAGAAGGTGACCGGCAAATACGTGTTCTTGAACATCAACGAGCTTCCCCGTTTGGCCACGACATCCAATAGCTCCCGCCCCTACGGGCTGCAGGTCGCGGAGATCAAGGTGTCCTAGCACCACCGAGGGAATAGAGCCCTGCACCGCTTCGTTGTGCAGGGCAAGAGATCATCAAAACCCCGTGCATCGCACCTGCGAGACCCCACGGGCTGAGAGGGAGGGACACACCGCGTGGCAACAGATACACCCGATGCCGTTCGCGACGTCATCATCATCGGTTCAGGACCCGCCGGGTACACGGCAGCCGTCTACACGGCACGGGCCAATCTGGCCCCGCTCGTGGTGGCCGGATCCGTCACCGCCGGTGGCGAGCTGATGAACACCACTGACGTCGAGAACTTCCCCGGATTCCGTGAGGCAATCCTCGGACCGGACCTCATGGACAACATGCAGGCCCAAGCCGAGCGCTTCGGCGCGGAGATCCAGTACGAAGACGTCTCCACCGTCGACTTGGAGGGTGACATCAAAACCGTCATCCTGGCCAGTGGCGAGGTCTACCGCGCCCGCGCCGTCATCATCTCCACCGGTTCGGCCTATCGTGAATTGGGCTTGCCGAACGAGAAGCGGCTTTCCGGACACGGTGTGTCATGGTGTGCCACCTGCGACGGCTTCTTCTTCCGTGAACAGGAGATCGCCGTCGTGGGCGGAGGCGACTCCGCCATGGAGGAGGCGCTCTTCCTTACGAAGTTCGCTTCGAAGGTCACCGTGATCCACCGGCGCGATGAGTTGCGGGCTTCACGGATCATGGCGGACCGCGCCTTGGCCCACCCGAAGATCGAATTCGTGTGGAACTCCGCAGTCGATGATGTGCTGGGCGCCGAAAAGGTCACCGGCCTGAAACTCCGCAATCTCCTGGACGGCAGTGAGTCCGAGCTCGAGGTGACCGGCGTATTCGTTGCCATCGGCAACGATCCGCGGACCGAACTGGTCAAGGACCAGTTGCCCGTCACGGCGGAAGGCACCATTGCCGTGGAGGGCCGGACGTCAAAGACGCGCCTGCCAGGCGTCTTCGCCGCCGGTGACGTCATCGACCCGACCTACCGTCAGGCCGTCACTGCCGCCGGCTCGGGCTGTGTGGCAGCACTGGACGTCGAACACTATCTCTCAGGTCTGCCTGTCCCGACAGAGCAAGCCGCAGCAGTTTCCAACTAGAACTCCCCCTCGGAAAGGACGACCAATCATGAGTCAGGCAAAGGACGTTACAGACAGCTCCTTCCAGGCCGACGTGCTGGATGCACCGAAGCCCGTCATCGTGGACTTCTGGGCCGAATGGTGTGGGCCCTGCCGCCAGCTGTCGCCCATTCTCGACCAGATCGCCGCAGAGCACGCCGATAAGGTCGACGTGGTCAAGGTCAACGTCGATGACAACCCCGGAATTGCCGCAAAGTACGGCATCACCAGCATCCCGGCGGTCTATGTCTTCGACAAGGGCGAACACGTGGCCAGTTCCATTGGTGCCAAGCCCAAGCAGGCGCTTGAGCAGGAGTTCGCGGCCTTCCTCTAGAAGGACGCAGCCGGCAATGCGCCGGCACTCCACGACCGAAACGGGGCCGCCTACCATGCAACATGGAAGGCGGCCCCGTTTTTATGCCCGGTGCGGACCGCGGGTCCTTCCCGCGGATGCTCGGAGGACGGCGAGAAGCTTCCCCACCACGTCACTGGACCCCTTCGGACCACTGCTCACGCCGGGGGCTCCGCCGGGCGCCGTCCCCCTGGCTCCAGGAAACTCCGTTCGCGCCATGGTCAAACTACCCCCTCAGACGCCCTGCTCCGTCAACAGCAGCCGACGACGGTGCCATAGGACATCCACCGCGCTCAATGCATCACTATCTGACGCAGTATCCCGGTGTTCCCAGCCTGTCCGGGGGACCCAACAGACGCGGGACCAGCACTGGATCCCTCAAGACCGGGCCCAAAGACCCTCGATACCAACGGGATCAGTTGCGTTTGTCTCTTCTCTCCTTTTCAGTAAATGATTTCTCATCAACGCGCTCACCGAACCAACTTTCTATGGATTCCTGGTCGGTCCGGTCACGAGAGATGCAATGGATGAATTTCACTGATTCCACGATCCAGGGCCCTCATCCGAACCCGTCGAGCGACCATCCACCTCGAACCATCGTTTCACGTGGAACATCCTCCAAGCATGAATCTCGTGCAAGCGTCATAACTTATCCACAAGATATGCACATTGTTAATATTCTGGGGATAACGAAGTCTCCGGCGGTCGCTCACGCCCAGGCGACGTGCGAATCAGGCACTCAATAACTCGGGTCGAACCAGTCGCGTCGATGGGGACATTGATAACTAATCGAGTCTCAAGAGTACGGTCGTAGTCCAGCCCACCACCACATCAAAGGCGTGAGGCTGCAGTCCACGTTTCACGTGGAACATCGTTGCGTCAACGGCTCGGATGGTCGCGTCAGTGAATCGGCCGTACACGACGCCAAGATCATTGATTTGGCTTCAACTGATACCCCGCGTCCTTTGAACGCACCCAGGCAATAGCTACTACCGGGCTCCCGAATACGGTCGCGCTTCACGTGAAACATAGGATTTATGGATTTTGTCGGACGAGAGCGCTCACTTGGTTCCCTTTTCCGACTCCGTGCCTACTCTGACAGGGGACTGTCTACAAGTTTTTCGGAACTACGGCCGGGCGGGGATAAAAGAAGCGGGTGGGTTTCACGTGAAACCCACCCGCTCGACTGACGAACACTACTGCTCAGCAGATGGCGCTATGACTCCCATGATTCGATTCAGATCATCGACCGAGCCGAATTCGATGCTGACGCGACCCTTTTTTGCTCCGAGGCTGATCTTGACATTGGTTTCCAGATGATCTGACAACGAATTGGCCAAATAATCGAGTCTTTCGTGCCGTGCAGTCGAACGCGGAGCCTTTTCCTTCGGCTTGCGCCGCAGACCATCATTCATCGCTACGATCTCTTCCGTCGCCCGGACCGAGAGACCCTCGTTGACGATACGCTGCGCTAGTCGCTCCATATCCGCGACATCTTCAAGTCCGAGGAGGGCACGAGCATGACCTGCGGATAGCACACCGGCAGCAACCCGTCGCTGAACCAGGGCAGGCAGTCGCATCAGACGAATAGTGTTGGAGATCTGTGGCCGGGAACGACCAATACGCTCAGACAATTCATCCTGAGTACAGTCGAACTCCTGCATGAGTTGTTGATAAGCCGCCGCCTCCTCCAGGGGATTCAACTGCGCACGGTGTAGGTTCTCCAACAGCGCATCTCGCAGTAGTGCGGTATCCGACGTCTCCCGCACGATTGCCGGGATGGTCGTCAGGCCGGCTTCCTGGACAGCACGCCAACGCCGTTCACCCATGACGAGCTCATAGAGTTGATCTCCACCTTCATCCGATGGACGCAGCACGATCGGCTGCAGAAGTCCGACTTCGCGAATCGAGTGCACGAGTTCAGCCATGTCATCATCATCAAAGACGGTACGTGGCTGCTTACGGTTCGGGTGGATGCTCGCGACAGACACTTCCGCGAACGTCGCCCCGGGTACCGCGACCAGCGTTTCACGTGAAACATCGTCCTCTGAAGATCGAGACTCACCTGCCGTCGAGGACTTATCGTCAGCAACACCCTTCCGAGATTCAGCTTCCTCATCGGTATTTGGTCCTCTGGACCCTACCGCCTGATCGGAGGGATCGGTTGCTGGATCACGCGAGGTCCGCACGTTACCGAGCACGTTCGGAACAGCTACACGGCGGTTCCTGGGTGTGGCTGGCTTGCGATCAGAATCAGCGATCTCATCGCCCGGCTTTCCTTCTTCAGTCCCTCCCTGCTCTGAGCTGAAGAACATATCAACCGGACGACTCCTCCGTGAAGGCTGCTTCGTTGTAGAACTGGGACGCGTCGACGACTTCTGTGCCTCCTTAGGGGTCTTCGGCGGTGTTGCCGCCCCCTTATCGATATCATCAGGTGTCGAGGATGCATAAGAGGTCTTCCCCGGACTGGTCGCCTGGCTGGAGGAACTACTCTTCCTCTTTGTTGGTGGTGTTTCACGTGAAACAGAAGAAGTGGACGAACCCTTGGATCCCTTGGAATCGGATTCACTCTCGATGTTCACTGCTGAAAGAGCACCATTCGGCCGGCCTGCATCATGACTCGTCTCCGCAGGTGAAGACGCCTTAGGAATGCCCTCTGACGACGAAGAAAGCCCATTATCAACCTGAGAGGGCTCTTCTTCCTCGTTTGACGGACTACCAGAGATCAGGGCACCAAGCCCACGTCCCAAACCGCGCCGCTTCTCAACCATTCGTCGTCCTCTCGACCTTGCCAGCGCGCCCGGGTGCGCGCAAAATTACCTACCAAGAGTCTACTGGCAACCAAGAGCTTCAGGAGCCGCTGACGCCCCGTTCGGCGATCTCCGCGGCTGCCTCCAGATAGGACAGCGCACCCGTTGAGCTCGGGTCATAAGTGACGACCGTCTGCTGATAGCTCGGAGCCTCTGAAATCCTGACACTCCGGGGAATCAATGCCTGGAGGACCTGGTTCGGGAAGTGCTCCCTCACCTCATCCGCAACCTGTGATGCCAGGTTGGTCCGGCCGTCGTACATCGTCAAAAGTATCGTGGAAACAACCAGATCTGAGTTCAAGTGCTTTTGGATCAGTTCAATGTTGCTGAGCAGCTGGCTCAGGCCCTCGAGTGCGTAGTACTCGCATTGGATCGGAATAAGCACTTCCTGCGCGGCAACGAAGGCATTGACCGTCAGCAACCCAAGACTGGGAGGGCAGTCCACGAAGACATAGTCGATTCGTTCGGCCCCTTGATCTTCCAGCATTTTGGCGTACTGGTCCAAGGCCCTGCGAAGTCGTTGCTCCCGGGCCACGAGCGATACCAACTCGATCTCCGCGCCAGCCAGGTGGATCGTCGCCGGGGCCACCAAGAGATTGGGGAACTGCGGACATGGCGCCAAGACATCACCCAGCGGAACATCGTTGATCAGCACGTCGTAAATACTGTCCACTTCGGCGTGGTGATCAATTCCCAAGGCAGTGGAGGCATTGCCCTGTGGATCGATATCAACCACCAGGACATTCATGCCGGCCTTCGCCAACGCCGCAGCGATGTTCACGGTCGTAGTGGTTTTACCGACGCCACCCTTTTGGTTGCTGACCGTCAGGTACCGCGTGCTATCGGGCTTGGGCAAGGTCGTCCCGCTGAGCTTCTCGCGACGCTTGGTTTCGTTGGCCAGCTGGCTTGCCAGCGGGGTGCTCTCGTCGATGCTGTCCATCATGTTCCGAACCGGTGCCTTCGCTTCCGACTGAAATTCTTCTTGCTGCTTGATGCTGCCGTCCTCCAGGGCTGGGCGTGAAGTGCACGGCTAGCTCCATACCGGCAGAACCACGTTTCACGTGAAACGTAAGAAACAACCGAATACGATTGCTCTACTGGTGGCAGTGTGCCGGTCGAGTGCTGAAGCCACTCGGTGGGGCCTGTTAAGACCTCCGTGCCATTCATGGTCGCTTCTCCTCACCACATCCATGACGAGTTCGCCACCAGTACAGCCTACCGGTCAGGACGCGGTACCGACGTTGATCCTCACTACGGTCGTGGTTTCCTCCAGCAACGAATCTCCCACGGTCAGGACTTCAGTTTCCCTGGCGCCAAGTTTTCGCAGGACCTTGGCTGCCTTATCGACTTCCTCCGCTGCACTACGACCCTTGATCGCCAACACCTCGCCCCGTCCATGCAGCAGGGGGATCGTGAGCCCGGCCAGGTTGCCCAATGCAGACACGGCGCGAGCGGTGACCACATCCGCGTTGATGTGCTCCACCGCCTGTTCGGCCCGGGAACGGTACACGGTGACGTTTTCCAACCCGAGGTCCTCCACTACTTCGTTCAGCCAGATACAACGCCGCTCAAGGGGTTCGATCAAAGTCAACGACAGGTCGGGACGAGCAATCGCGAAGGTCAGGCCGGGCAACCCTGCGCCACTTCCCACATCGGCAACCTCTGCCCCTTCAGCAATGAGCTCGGCGACCACCGCGCAATTCAACACGTGTCTACTCCAGAGACGAGGCACTTCCCGCGGGCCGAGGAGGCCACGTTCCATCCCGGTGGTGGCAAGGTGCTGAACGTACCTTTCGGCCAAAGGCAAACGATCTCCGAATATGGCCTGCGCCGCCCTCAATTCCGCTTCACTGGGCTGTACTTCCTGAATCACAACGCTCCTGTTCCTGGCTTCGGTAAGGTCGAACTCGCCGTAGGGTTAGGCGTCGCCCAGTGATACAACGATATGTCGGCGGCTTCCTTCGCCCTCGGATTCACTTTGCAATCCGAGATCGGCGACCGCGTCATGAACCAACTTTCGTTCATAAGCGCTCATAGGATCCAGCGCAATGTCCTCACCGCTTTCGCGGGCGCTCGCCACGGCCTCTTCGGCGATCTTCTTCAATTCGCCTGCCCGACCATCGCGGTATCCGGCAATATCCAGAACGAGCCGTGAACGATTGCCCGTCGCCGAGAGAACTGCGAGACGGGACAGTTCCTGGAGGGCTTCTAGGCCTTCCCCGTCACGACCGATCAGGTCCTTCAGGGATTCGTCTTCGGCTTCTTCACTGACGATGGAGATATAGGTCCGACCATTCCTGATCTCGATGTCGAGATCACCATCCAGATCGGCGATATCGAGCAATTCCTCGAGATAGTCCGCGGCGATGTCCCCCTCTTCCTCAGCACGGTTCGGCGCATCTGCGGTCTGGTCCATCGCCTGCATGGAAGGCTTCGTCTCATCCACGGTGTTCTCGACCGTGTCGGTGGCGTTCACATCGTCGGCACTCATCGTCTACTTCTTCTTCCTGTTCTTGCGCTGCGGTTGCTCGCGCTGTCCCTTGGGCTCGATGACCTCGGCTTCGACCACTTCGTCGGTCTTCTTCTGCCCGAGAGGCGGAAGACCCTTAGCTGCACGACGTTCATTGAGTTCGCGTGCCGCTTGGGAGCCGGGTGTCGGGTTGTTGCGGATCACGTAGAACTGCTGCCCCAGCGTCCAGACGTTCGTGGCGGTCCAGTAGATCAGTACACCGATGGGGAAGTTGATGCCGCCGATGCCGAACACCAGCGGCAGGATGTACATCATCATCTTCTGCTGCTGCATGAAGGGGCCCTGGAGGGCTTCCTTCGTCATGTTCTTGGTCATGATCTGTCGCTGCGTCGTGAACTGGCTCGCAGACATCGCGATGATCATCACGATCGCAGTGATGATGACGGAGACTTTCGGGGCCCCAGAATTCACCGTTCCGAGGAAGGTTTCCGACAGGCCGGCGCCAAAAATAGTCGACCCGTCAAAGCTACGCACCAGGTTGACGGACAATGCCCCGACGCTTTCCCCTTGATCACTGGCATGCGAAGCGTTGTTCAGTGTTCGGAAGAGGGCGAAGAAGAACGGCATCTGCACCAGAATCGGCAAGCAGGAAGCCAACGGGTTCGTCTTGTGCTTCTTGAACAGCTCCCGCTGTTCGGCAATCATGGCCTGCTGCGAGAGCTGGTCCTTCTTACCCTTATATTTAGCCTGCAGCTTCTTCAGATCGGGTTGGAGGACCTGCATCGCCCGCTGGGCCTTGATCTGTTTTACGAACACAGGGATCAGTGCAGTACGAATGAGCAACACCAGGCAGATGATGGACAACGTCCAGGTCCACCCCGAATCGGGATCCATGCCCACGAAAGTAAAGATCGCGTGGAAGGCCCGAAGGATCCATGAGACCACTTGGGTGAATGGCCACAGAAGTGTGTCTAGGAAGTTCATTTCCGGTTATGCTCCTCGAGCCGCATCCGCGGCATCATCGTCGGCGGGAATCGGCGGATGATTCAACACCATGATCTTGGGGGTTCTGCCTTCTGGCCAAATCCTGGATCCTGCAGGGACATGATCGATGCCGCCGTGACTCCATGGATTGCAGCGAAGGACGCGCCAAAAAGCCAACGCGCTGCCCTTGACGGCTCCATGTGCGGTGACCGCTTCCAGGCCGTACGCCGAGCAACTGGGAAAGTATCGACAGACGTCCCCGTATAAGGGCGAGATTGCCTTCCGATACCCCATGATCAAGAGGATCAAGAGGTTCCGGGGAAGATCCCAGAGCCAGCGAAGGGGTCCGGGACCAGCATCTGAAGGGACTTCAGCCAACCGAATGCCTCCTTCTTCTGCTCTCCGTCTTCAGCTCGGCTGCTTGCTGGCACGAATTGTCCAACGCTCGGCGCGCATCCGCGGATAAACCCGCCCATGTGGCCTGAGCCGAAGCGGGAAGGGCTCGCACCACGACGTCGTATCCTGACGCCAGTGAGGGAAGTTCCTGTGCCGCGACGGCCCTCAACCTCCTTTTAACGAGATTGCGGGTCACCGCGTTCCCGACGGCCTTGGACACGATAAAACCGAACCGCGTGGGTTCGGCATGATCGGCCTCAGGCCGCAAGCGTGCATATAGCACGACGTTCCGGCGCCCAGAACGGGCGCCGGAACGTACGGTGGCAGAGAATTCCGCGGCTGCGCGCAGACGGTGTCTCATGGGCAACATGGTCAGTATCCGACTCCGTCGGGGAACATGCTCACGTCACCCACGCGCGGTCCGCAGGAATGGCTCGATGCTATGCAGACAGCTCGGTGCGGCCCTTGGACCGGCGTGCTGACATGATGGCGCGACCTGCACGGGTGCGCATACGAAGACGGAAGCCGTGCTTCTTGGCACGACGGCGGTTATTCGGCTGAAAAGTCCGCTTGCTCACAGTAGTAACTCCAAGACGATCAAAGGATGCGCCTTAACCCGTTGCTACAAGGGGGAAGAACAGGCTGACGCTCGTATTTCATGTGGCACATTGGGTTGCCTGGCCCGAATCCCGCGTAAGCGGACGGATTGCAGGGTCCCAAAGCACACACACAGGACTAAACTACGATAGGCGACGCGTGGTAGCAAGGTCAAACCGGCACGCGGCGGATACCTCGGACATCCGACTACCGGGCTGTGAATAACTTCGTCTTCATTAATCCACAGTTGTGGACAACGAACAAGGCATTTGGGTGATTTCCCGCTACCGGCCATCGTCCTCGATCGCGCTCATGGTAGTTATCCGCAGCAATTCATTGGACTTGCGCGGCTGCTCGCCAATACTTCGCAGTTATCCACGGACTGTGAATAACGCTGTGGATGACGGCTAGAATCGAAACTCGTTGGTCGTCTTTCGCTTAGGGTGCGGGCCAGCGGAAACCTATCACCGGACCGGCCCACCTTGAAGGGGGAGATCGCAATGAGCACAGACGAATCCAACAGTGTCGGCAGCTCCTGGCGTCAAGTCGTTCGGATACTCGAACAAGACGATCGGGTCACCCCCCGCCAGCGCGGATTCGTGGTGCATGCCCGGCCGCTCGGCTTGATCGGCACCACCCTGCTGTTGGCCGTGCCCAATGAATTGACCCGCGAAGTTCTCCAAACCCAACTGAAGAATTCCCTCGACGCGGCACTACGCCAGGTCTTCCAGGATGACATCCTCTGTGCCTTCAGCATTGATGCCGATCTGGTCCCGGACACGGAGCCGGAGCCCAGCAAGCCCGAGCCGGCTCCGGTGGCCAAGGAACGGATGAGCGACCACCGTCCCCAACCTTCCCCGCCCTCGAATTCCCAGGAGTTCGGTCGCCTGAACCCCAAATACATCTTCGATACCTTCGTGATCGGCTCATCGAACCGCTTCGCCCACGCCGCCGCCGTGGCGGTCGCTGAAGCACCCGCCAAGGCATATAACCCGCTGTTCATATATGGGGATTCCGGGTTGGGCAAGACCCACTTGCTCCACGCCATCGGCCACTACGCCCGACATCTGTACAACGGCATCAGGGTCAGATATGTGAACTCCGAAGAGTTCACCAACGACTTCATCAACTCCATCCGCGACGACGAGGGCGCCAGCTTCAAGCAGACGTACCGCAACGTCGATATCCTCCTGATCGACGACATCCAGTTCCTGGCGAACAAGGATGCGACACAGGAGGAGTTCTTCCACACATTCAACGCGTTGCACAACCACAATAAGCAAGTCGTCATCACCTCGGATCTACCGCCGAAACAACTGGCGGGTTTTGAAGACCGGATGCGCTCGCGTTTCGAATGGGGACTGTTGACCGACATCCAGCCCCCTGAGTTGGAAACCAGGATCGCTATCCTGCGCAAAAAGGCCACCGCAGAGGGACTTTCGGCGCCGGACGATGTCATGGAGTACATCGCCTCGAAGATTTCAACGAACATCCGCGAGCTCGAAGGCGCCCTGATCCGCGTGACGGCTTTTGCCTCCTTGAACAACCAGACCGTGGACCTGACATTGGCCGAGCAAGTACTCAAGGACCTGATCACGGACGAGGGAGCCCAGGAGATCACGCCGGCCGCGATCATCGCCCAGACCGCTGACTACTTCAATCTCAGCATCGAGGAACTCAACAGCAAATCCAGGACACGCACCCTGGTGACCGCGCGACAGATCGCGATGTATCTACTGCGTGAGCTCACCGACATGTCGCTTCCAAAAATCGGGGCGGAACTCGGAGGGCGTGACCATACGACCGTGATCCACGCGGACCGCAAGATCAGGGAACTCATGGCAGAGCGCAGGGCGATCTTCAATCAGGTGACCGAACTGACCAACCGCATCAAGCAACAACAGCGCGAGGGCTAGGAAGCCCGAGTTTCCAGCGATATGAACGCTTGTGGATAAGTCTGTGGATAATTAAGTGGACGACTAGGTTCTTCTGCGGATAACTACAGGATTCCTGTGGACCCCCGAAATACCAATAGTTTTTATCCACCGGCCCGTTGGACTTCACACGATGGGAACCCACAAGTTGTGAACAGCCTTAAAGCCCGAGACGAACACGCGGGACATGGTTATCCACAGTATCCACAAGGGTTATTAACACTACTAATCCCTCTTTCTAGAAGAATCCAGATAACAAGTTCCCGTTCCCGACCACTCTGGCCTGCTGAGCACAGATCCCACCGGGGCAGTATGCCCACGTTGATGACTCGGGCTAAGCTTGCACCGGAAAGTTGTCACCAAAAGCTGTGAAAGGCGGATCACTACGTGAAGTTCAGTGTTGAAAGGGACGTTCTGGCAGATGCCGTGTCCTGGACCGCCCGTTCGCTGTCACAGCGGCCTCCCTCGCCGGTCCTCTCGGGGATCCTCATCAATGCGGGAGACTCGGTGGTCTCCTTCGCCGGTTTCGATTACGAAATTTCTGCTCATTTGGAGATCGCGGCGGAAGTCTCCACTCCCGGCACCATTCTTGTTTCAGGCAAACTGCTGGCTGAGATCTGCCGAAGCCTGCCCCAGTCGACCGTCACCATCGAAACGGAAGGCTCCAAGGTCACCGTCACTTGTGGCCGTAGCCGTTTCCACCTGGCGACCATGCCCGTGGCCGACTACCCCGAACTACCGGTCCTGCCGGAAATCGCCGGTGTCGTGGACGGGGCAGCCTTCTCCGAGGCCATCGCCCAAGTCATCGTCGCCGCCTCAAAGGACGACACACTGCCGATCCTCACGGGTGTGAAGATGGAGATCGAGGATGACCTGATCACTTTCCTGGCCACCGACCGTTACCGTCTGGCCATGCGTGAGGTTCATTGGAAGCCCACAACTCCCGGCATCTCAACCTCGGCCCTGGTGAAGGCCAAGACGCTCAACGAAGTCGCCAAGACCCTTGGCGGTGCCGGGGAGTTGCAGATCGCCCTCGGAGAGAACAGCGACCTCATTGGTTTCGAAAGCGGTAGCCGACGCACGACTTCACTCCTGGTCGACGGCGATTACCCGAAGATCAGGTCGTTGTTCCCGGAGAACACCCCCATCCATGCGACGGTCCGCACCCACGAGTTGGTTGAAGCAGTGCGTCGCGTCGCCGTCGTTGCAGAACGGAATACACCCGTTCGACTGGCCTTCACCGATTCCCAGCTGGCCCTTGATGCCGGTACGGGCGAAGACGCACAGGCCGAAGAAGCCATCGAGGCCCAGCTTGAAGGCGAAGAGATCACGGTGGCGTTCAATCCCGCGTACCTGAGCGAGGGCTTGAATGCCTTCAACACGGAGTTCGTTCGGTTCTCGTTCACCACCGCCCCCAAACCGGCGATGATGACCGCCCAAAAGGCACTCGACGGAAACGACGAGGACGACTACCGCTACCTGGTCATGCCGGTACGACTTCCAAACTAAGGCCAATCCACCGACCGGGGATTCCACTATCGAGGAGGATGCCATGCACATCGGAATGATCGGCTTGGGCAAGATGGGCTACAACATGCGGGCCCGCCTTCGCCAGGGTGGAATCGACGTCACTGGGTACGATCGGAACCCCGACGTGACCGATGTCGGATCCGTCGATGAACTACTGGCCCTGCTGCCGGATCGTAAAGTCCTGTGGATCATGGTTCCCTCAGGGGCCGTCACCGATGCGGTTGTCTCGGAGCTCGCGGGAAAACTGGGGGAGGACGATCTGGTCGTTGACGGCGGAAACACCCGATTCAGCGACGACATCCGCCATGGCACCGACCTGGCCAAAAGCGGCATACGCTTTGTGGATTGCGGCGTTTCAGGTGGCGTCTGGGGCCTGGAGAACGGCTACGGGCTCATGGCCGGCGGTGCTCCGGAGGACATCGAGGAACTTCTTCCGCTCTTTGATGCGTTGAGGCCGGAGGGAACCAGATCCGAGAGTTTCGTCCACGTCGGCGACATCGGCGCTGGGCATTACGCGAAAATGGTCCACAACGGCATTGAATACGGCATCATGCAGGCTTACGCCGAAGGCTATGAGCTCCTTGCCGCGAAGGAGATCATCAAAGACGTCCCCGGAACGTTCGGTGCCTGGCAGCAAGGAACGGTCATCCGTTCGTGGTTGCTGGATCTGCTGGTCAAGGCCTTGAAGGAAGACCCGGAACTCAAGGACATCGCCGGCTATGTAGAGGATTCAGGAGAAGGCCGTTGGACCGTTGAAGAGGCCATCGCCAATGCGGTTCCTGCCCCCGCCATTACGGCTTCGGTCTTTGCCCGGTTTGCCTCGCGGCAAGAAGATGCACCGGCAATGAAGATGGTTGCCGCCCTGCGGAACCAGTTCGGCGGACACGCGGTGCGCCGGCCGGGCGAATAAGCGGGACATCAGCAGTTGTACGTTTCTCATGTTTCCCTGACCGACTTCCGTTCCTATCGCCAAATCGACCTCGAACTCGCTCCGGGCACGACGGTCTTCGCTGGTCCCAATGGCGTGGGGAAGACCAATATTGCCGAAGCCTTGGGCTATTTGGCTTCGTTGTCCTCACACCGGGTGTCCAATGATGCTCCCTTGATTCATTTCGATGCCGACCAGGCTCTGGTTCGGGCCCGGATCCATCGGGGGGAGCAGGCGGTGGGGCTTGAACTGGAAATCACGGCGGGGAAGACCAATCGGGCGAGAATCAACCGGGCCAACCCCGTCAGGGCCCGCGAGATCCTGGGCATAGTGAGAACCGTGCTGTTCGCGCCCGAAGACCTGGCATTGGTCAAGGGGGATCCCTCGGAACGCCGGCGCTATCTCGATGATGTCCTGGTTGCCTTGCAGCCCCATCAAGCCGCCACGAGGTCCGACTACGAACGCGTCCTTAAACAACGCAATGCCCTGCTGAAATCGGCCCGTTCGTCTGGACGATTGTCCACCTCCCATGAAGCCACGCTTGCCGTGTGGGATCAGCATCTGGCATCGGCCGGGGCAAAACTGTTGCGCGGTCGGTTGGATGTCGTGGCCACCATCGAAGGACATATTTCGGATGCCTATGCGGGGCTGACGGACGGCTCGAAACCCGCCACGGTTATTTATACGTCCACGGTTGGTGGTGTCCTCCCCGCCGAAGACAACAACGGGGAGCAACCGCTGGCCGCCGGGGAACGCAGCCCGCTGGCCGAGCTCGATCTGGAGGAGCTCCACGAGGCCTTCCTGGCGTCCTTGGGGTCCCAGCGCAAGAAGGAACTCGAACGGGGACTGACTCTGGTTGGACCACATCGGGATGATCTGGTTCTCGGTCTTGGACAGGCGCCGGCCAAGGGATATGCCTCCCATGGTGAAACGTGGTCCCTCGCCCTGTCGCTTCGATTGGCGGTCTACCGTGCCCTGTGTGAAGACGACGCGCGACCCGGTGCGAAGCCGATCCTCATCCTTGATGACGTGTTCGCCGAGCTCGACCTTTCACGGCGACAAAAATTGGCGGCGGTGGTCGCCGACGCCGAACAGGTCATCGTGACGGCCGCGGTCGTCGGCGACGTCCCGGATGAGTTGGGTGGGCGGGTGCTGACCGTGGGTCCAGGAACGGTATCGGCATGAGCCCGGCCGATAAGACCCCCGGGGAAGGGCCGGCGGAATTCGATGCTGCCCGGACCATGTTGAATCGCATGCGTCAGAATGCCGTGGCCCGGGGAGAAGTCAGGATAGATGCAGCCAGGGCCCGGCGGGCAGGAGAACGTAGCGCGCAGGCCCGGGAGATGCGGCGCCGTTCACCCACTGGTGTCTCCTACGAGGACGGCCGGGATCCACAGGGCATCGGGACGGTGTTCGGACGAATGGTCCGTGATAGGGGGTGGACATCCCCGGTGGCCGTTGGATCGGTGATGTCCCGGTGGACCGAATTGGTGGGACCGCAAATCAATGCCCACTGCACGCCGGAAAGCTTCGAGGACACGACCGTCGTGGTCAGATGTGATTCGACTGCGTGGGCGACCCAGGTCCGGCTCCTGAGCCACAGCCTGCTCAAGACCTTCGACGAGAAGCTTGGGCCCGGAGTGGTCACCGTCATCCAAGTCCTTGGCCCTTCGGCCCCCAGCTGGAAAAAGGGGATGCGCCGGGTTGCTGGCCGTGGGCCCCGGGACACCTACGGATAGCTGCGGATCATCCAGGAAGAAGCTTTTCGGTCATGGAAGACCGACCGCCCCCGGAAGTTACCGACAGGGAACCGGCTACAGAGGCACTGGGAGCCCCATCGGCACATAGGGCCTCACTCAAGGGCACTGGAGAGGCTTCTAGGCCGGTTTTTTTGCCAATGAGAGGCAATTGGGGGCTGATTTACCCCACCACGGCTGAGAAACACGGTAGAATTGTAGTTACGGTGCCCGCCCGTCCACGGTCAGGGCGCCGGTTCATGGATGCCCGATCTACCGGATCGGCGTCCTCCGAGAACGCACAAGGAGTCTGCACCGCCTGTGGATACTGAGAACACCACCCCCGAGGACGAGAATTCCACAGCACCACAGGAGCCGATAGCGGCCCAGGAACCCGGTCCGGCCGTAGAACCGGAATCAGTAGTGGAGCAGGAACCACACGAGAATTCCCACCGGGTCGAACACGCTTACGGAGCCAGCGACATCACGGTCCTGGAAGGCCTGGAGGCCGTTCGTAAACGGCCCGGCATGTACATCGGCTCGACGGGGCCGCGCGGCTTGCATCACCTGGTCTATGAGGTGGTCGACAACTCCGTCGACGAAGCTCTGGCTGGATACTGCGACACCATCAAGGTGGCCCTGCAGGAGGACGGCGGTGTCCGGGTCGAAGACAACGGACGTGGCATCCCCGTGGACATGCACCCGACCGAAGGACGGCCGACCGTCGAGGTCGTCATGACCATTCTGCACGCCGGTGGCAAGTTCGGTGGAGGCGGCTATGCCGTTTCCGGCGGTCTGCACGGGGTGGGTGTCTCGGTCGTCAATGCCCTTTCCAGCCGCGTCGACGCCGAGATTCATCGGCAGGGCAACGTCTACCGGATGTCATTCGCTGATGGCGGGAAGCCCCAGGGCGAACTGGTCAAGGGCGAGGAAACCGAAAAGACCGGAACGACGATCACGTTCTATCCGGATGCGGGGATCTTCGATACCACCGAGTTCGACTTCGAGACCATCCGCATACGTTTCCAGCAGATGGCCTTCTTGAATAAGGGTCTGCGTATTTCCCTGACCGATGAGCGCACGCTCGATGATTCGGCCGATGAGATCGCCGAGGACGACACTGAGGAACGGGCCCACGAGGCCGAGGAACCCAAGCACCGGTTCGTCGACTACTGCTACCAAAACGGGTTGCTCGACTATGTGGAGTACCTCAACACGTCGAAGAAGGCCGACCTCGTCCACCCTGACGTCATCGCCTTCGAAAGCGAAGACACGGAACGGATGATTTCCGTTGAGGTCGCGATGCAGTGGACGACCGCCTATTCGGAATCCGTCCATACCTACGCCAACACGATCAACACCCATGAGGGCGGAACGCACGAAGAGGGCTTCCGGGCGGCGATGACCTCGCTGATCAACCGCTACGCCAAGGAAAAAGGCATCCTCAAGGACAAGGATGACAACCTCACCGGTGACGACATCCGGGAAGGCCTCACGGCGGTGATCTCCATCAAGCTGGGAGAACCGCAGTTCGAGGGCCAGACCAAGACCAAGCTGGGCAACTCCATGGCCAAGGGGTTCGTCCAGGGTGTGGTCAACGACGAACTTGGAGACTGGCTCGAGCGCAACCCCTCGACGGCCAAGGACATCATCAGGAAGTCCCTTTTTGCCGCCCAGGCCCGTATGGCGGCTCGGAAGGCCCGGGACAATGCCCGTCGCAAATCCCCGCTGGAGTCATTCGGGATGCCGGGCAAGCTCTCGGATTGCTCCTCGAAGAACCCCTCCGAGTGCGAGGTCTACATCGTGGAGGGTGATTCCGCCGGTGGTTCGGCCAAACGCGGTCGTGATCCCCGGACCCAGGCCATCCTGCCGTTGCGCGGGAAGATCCTGAACGTGGAGCGTGCACGCCTGGACCGGGCCTTGGGAAATGCCGAGGTCCAATCGATGATCACGGCCTTCGGAACGGGCATCGGCGAGGAATTCGATATGGCCAAGCTCCGGTACCACAAGATCGTGTTGATGGCCGATGCCGATGTGGACGGCCAGCACATCACCACGCTGCTGCTGACCCTGGTCTTCCGGTACATGCGTCCGCTGATCGAAAATGGCTACGTGTACTTGGCGCAGCCACCGCTGTACCGGATCAAGTGGTCCAACTCGGCTCATGAATACGTCTTCTCGGATGCCGAGCGGGATGCCTCCCTGACCGCTGGTGCGGCGGCCAATAAGCGCCTCCCCAAGGACAACGCCATCCAACGCTATAAGGGCCTGGGCGAAATGGACTACTCCGAGCTCTGGGACACCACCATGGACCCGGACCACCGGACCCTGCGTCAGATCACCATGGAAGACGCCGCCGCAGCGGATCAGATCTTCGCGGTGCTCATGGGCGAGGACGTTGAATCCCGCCGTAACTTCATCCAGCAGAACGCCAAGGACGTGCGCTTCCTCGATATCTGAGGAAACCGTCCCCACGTTCCGACGCAGCTTTGAATAGAGGAAGAAACCGATGAGCGACGAGACGCCAGAAAACCCCCACGACCCGGAGCACGAGGACGTCGTGCAGCCGGACCAGCCCCTGGCCGCGGCCACCATCGACAGGGTCGAACCCATCGACCTGCAGACCGAGATGCAACGGTCGTATCTCGACTACGCGATGGCCGTGATCGTCGGCCGTGCCCTGCCCGACGTCAGGGATGGGCTCAAGCCGGTCCACCGCCGCGTCCTGTACGCGATGTTCGACGGCGGCTACCGCCCGGAACGGTCCTACAACAAGTGCGCGCGTGTGGTCGGCGAGGTCATGGGTCAGTACCATCCCCACGGTGACACCGCGATCTACGATGCCCTGGTCCGGCTTATCCAGGACTGGACCTTGCGCTACCCGTTGGCCCTGGGACAGGGGAACTTCGGCTCCCCGGGCAATGATGGTGCCGCGGCCCCGAGGTACACGGAAACCAAGATGGCTCCCCTGGCCATGGAGATGGTTCGCGAAATCGACGAGGAGACCGTCGACTTCCAGGACAACTACGACGGGAAGAACCAGGAGCCGACGATTCTGCCGGCACGGTTCCCGAACCTGTTGGTCAACGGCTCCTCCGGCATTGCCGTCGGAATGGCCACCAACATCCCTCCGCATAACCTGCGTGAAGTGGCCGCCGGTGCGCAGTGGTACCTGCAGAATCCGGAGGCGACGAAGGAAGAGCTGCTTGAAGCCTTGATGCAACACATCAAGGGACCGGACTTCCCCACCGGGGCACTCATCCTGGGCCGCCGCGGTATCGAGGATGCCTATAGGACCGGACGTGGCTCGGTGACCATGCGTGCCGTGGTCAATGTCGAGGAGCTGCAGGGGCGGACCTGCCTGGTCATCACCGAATTGCCGTACCAGGCCAACCCGGACAACCTTTCCATCAAGATCGCCGAGCTCGTCAGGGACGGCAAGATGGGTGGCATCGCAGATCTCCGTGACGAGACGTCCGGCAGGACCGGCCAGCGTCTGGTGATCGTCCTCAAACGTGATGCCGTCGCCAAGGTGGTGTTGAACAACCTCTATAAGCACACGGAGCTGCAGGGGAACTTCTCGGCAAACATGCTGGCCATCGTGGACGGCGTACCGCGTACCTTGTCCTTGGATGCCTTCATCCGTCACTGGGTCAACCACCAGATCGATGTCATCGTCCGGCGAACACAGTTCCGGCTGCGCAAGGCCGAAGAGCAGGCCCATATTTTGCGGGGACTTCTCAAGGCGCTGGACGCCTTGGACGAGGTCATTGCCCTCATCCGCCGGTCTCCGACCGTCGAGGACGCGCGTAACGGCCTGAAGGACCTGCTCGATATCGACGACCTCCAAGCCCAGGCCATTCTGGACATGCAGCTGCGTCGACTAGCAGCCCTGGAGCGCCAGAAGATCCAGGACCAGCACGCGAAGCTGGAGGCCGAGATCACCGAATACAAGATCATTCTGGCCGATCCGGTGCGTCAGCGCGAGATCATTTCCGAGGAGCTCGACGGAATCGTCCAGCGCCACGGGGATGACCGTCGTACGCAGATCGTCGCCGGCTATGACGGTGACATGTCGATGGAAGACCTCATCCCCGAAGAGGAAATGGTGGTCACCATCACCCGCGGCGGCTACATCAAGCGGACCCGAAGCGACAACTACCGCTCGCAAAACCGTGGTGGCAAGGGGATCCGGGGCGCCCAGTTGCGTGGGGACGACGTGGTCGAGCACTTCTTCGTCACCACCACGCACAACTGGCTGCTTTTCTTCACCAACCACGGGCGCGTGTACCGGGCGAAGTGCTACGAGCTGGCCGAGGGCGGTCGCGATGCCAAGGGCCAGCACGTGGCGAACGTGATGGCTTTCCAACCGGATGAGCATATTGCCCAGGTCCTGGACCTGCGCGATTACGAGCAGTCGCCCTATCTGGTGTTGGCAACCCGCCGGGGACTGGTGAAGAAGAGTCGACTGACCGACTACGACACGAACCGTTCCGCCGGGGTGATCGCCGTGAACCTGCGGGAAGGCGACGAGCTGGTGTCGGCGCAGCTGATCTCGGAAACCGATGATCTGATGCTCGTTTCACGCCACGGACAGTCCGTGCGGTTCACAGCCACCGACGAAGCGTTGCGTCCGATGGGCAGGAACACGTCGGGAGTCACCGGCATGAAGTTCCGTGATGACGACGTCTTGCTGACCGCGGGCGTCGTGGGAGAAGACTCCTATGTCTTCACCGTCACGGAGGGAGGCTACGCCAAGCGGACCTCTGTGCAGGAATACCGTGTGCAGACGCGGGGCGGCATCGGCATCAAGGTGGCTAAGTTGGCCGACGAACGCGGAGTCCTGGCCGGGGCCCTCATCGTCGAGGAAACCGACGAAGTGCTCGTGGTCATGCAGCGCGGGAAGGTCGTCAGGTCCAAGGTCACGCAGGTGCCGGCCAAGGGACGCGACACCATGGGGGTCATCTTCGCGAAGCCGGATAAGAAGGACCGGATCATCGCAGTGGCCAAGAATGCTGAGCGTGGGCTGGGAGTCGATGAGGACGAGGATGAAGTACCGTTGGATCCTGAAGATTCTCAGCAGAGGGCACCGGTAGTGGACGGGGCACCGGCCGATGGTGAAACCGGCTCCGTTGCCGCGGAGTCCGTGGAAGCCACCCAGGCTGCTGATGAGACCGAAATCGACGGAGGTAATGCGTGAGCACCCCGAACAACCCGCGCCCAGCGGCGCCGCGGCAAAAGCCCGGCGGACAGCAGGGACGCCCGACCGCTCCCACGCAACGACCTGCCTCCGGTGGCCAGCGTCCTTCGGGCCAGTCAGCCGCAGGCAGGAGCCCCGCCCAGAAGAAGGGGACCCAGCAGCTCGTGCGGCCGGCGCCCAAAGCGAAGGTCCGTAAGGCCCGACTGCTCATCAGCAAGGTCGATCCCTGGTCGATCCTGAAGATGGCGTTCTTGTTGTCGGTGGCGTTGGGGATCGTCACCGTCGTGGCGGCCGTCGTACTGTGGACCGTCCTGGATCTGACCGGCATCTTTGATCGAGTGAACGATCTTCTCGGGGAGGTGATCGGTTCGGAGTCAGGATTCGACCTCAAGGAGCTAGTTTCCCTGGGCCAGGTTGCCTCCTTCGCGACCATCATCGCCGTTGTGAACGTGGTGCTGCTCACGGCCATGTCGATGCTCGCTGCCGTGCTTTATAACATTTCCTCCACCCTGGTCGGTGGAATCGGGGTCACCCTCACCGACGACTGATCGGGTACTGATCGGCTTCCGCGGCGTCGTGTCCACCACGCCGCGGAAGCCGATTTGTTTTCCCGGCGACCGGTCCGGTAAAGTCATATCTCGTCCTGAAGGGACAATGAGGGCGTATAGCTCAGGCGGTTAGAGCGCTTCGCTGATAACGAAGAGGTCCCAGGTTCAAGTCCTGGTACGCCCACGGAATCCCTCCATCTTCCAGGAACTGTGGAGAATGCATGCGGAAATTATTGGTCGCAGTCGTGGCCGCCGCCTCCGTGGTCGTCTACCGTAGATGGAAGGCCTCCGAATCGGAGAAATCCGTGTGGAAGGCATCGACGGATCAACTCGATTGATTCCCGTCACGGGGGTATGGCGCAATTGGTAGCGCACCTGCTTTGCAAGCAGGGGGTTAGGGGTTCGAGTCCCCTTACCTCCACCCAAAGTGTCTTACGGGAACACGCGACATCGAAAGATGTTGTGTGTTCCCGTTTCGCTTCCTTGCCTTCGTCGCCGCCCTGGTGCGCTTCGCGGAAGATCGTCGCGAAAGGTTCGGCCAGCGTGGGACGGAGCTGTTCGTCGTCGGTGATGTCGAGGCGCGTGTAGAACGCTTGGTTCGCGAGTCGCCTGTCAGCGTCTCCGGAGCGCGTGTAGGCACGGTGCGCGTCGGTGAGCAGCCGTAGCGAGTCGTGGAGGAAGGCGCGCCCGCCGGTGTGGTGCTCGCTGTGTTCAGCGAGTCGGCGGTTCACATCGGCGAGGCCCGCGCGGATGCGGTCTTGGTGCCTTTTCAACGTGTCGAGGTCGATGGCGTCGGCGAAGTGCGCGGCGAGGAGCTTGTCGGACTCGGATTCCAACCTGGCTCGGTTCGCCGTCAGATCGGCAAGTTTCTGGTCTTGGCTGGTGTTGCGCTTGTCGAATGCCGCATCAACGTCGGCCGCGATTCGTTGGTAGGTGGTGTCACTAATCGTGATGCTCGCGTAGGAGTCCGCGACGAGACGTTCCGCGACCGCGACGGGAACCGCGCGTCTGGTACAGGTCGTCTTCTTCGCAGCGCGGCCGGAGCAGATGAAGTAGGCGTAGGTGACACCGCGTGGGTTGGTGGCGAAGTCGAGCAGCATCCGCGACCCACAGGTGCCGCAGTGCAGCAGGCCCTTGAGGTGGTGGGCGTGCTGGACGTGCCGGGTCATCTTCGCCGTCCGCGCCCGGAGCAGCGACTGCACCTTGTCGAACAGCGCAGGCTCCACGATGGGATCATGCGCGCCCGGATGCAGCGCACCTTTGTAGCGGATCACTCCCGCGTAGTACGGGTTCGTCAGGAGCTTGTAGAGCGTGTTCTTCCCCAACGGCTTCGACGGACGCTTCGGCGTCGGCACCGTGAGTAGCCCCCGTGCGGTGAGGTCGCGGAGGAGGCCGGTGACGGAGGTCTCGCCTTCGGCGTAGTGCTCGAACGCCCAGGTGATGAGCGGTGCTCGTTCGGGATCGACCTCGACCGTGCGAACCTCCCGCCCGTTGTCGTCCGTCTTGCGGACGTTCAAATAGCCGATGGGGGCGCGCATCGGGGTGCCGCCCTGGGCGACCTTCTGGGTGAGGCCCTTGGTGACTTCGGTGGCGAGGTTGCGGCTGTAGAACTCCGCAATACTCGACATGATGCCGTGCACGAGCATCCCCGACGGCGTCTGATCGATGCTCTCGGTCGCCGACACCAGGGTGACGCCTGCGCCTATGAGTGCTTCGTGGATTTTCACATCGTCCGAACGGTTGCGGGCGAGCCGGTCGAGCTTGTGGACGATGCAGAACGTGATCCGGGTGGCGGCGATGAACGCCAACATCTCCTGCAACCCATCCCGATCCGCAGACCTCGCAGACTCCCCGGCATCCACGAACTCCCGCACAACCCGCGCGCCCAGTTCGTTGGCCTTCCTCGCGTTGGCCTCTCGCTGCGCGGGGATCGAGAACCCCTCCTCGGTTCCGCCCCGCTCAGCCTGCTCACGGGTCGAGACGCGGAGATAGGACACAGCCAGCAGCACCGGCCGATCGTCCGCTTGCGCGTTGGTCGGGATGACTGTGGGAGCGGTGGTGGTCATGCGGTGCTCTTTCGTCGGTGCAACAGCTCGGGTTCTTCATGCTCTTCTACTCTGCCGCGCGCATCTGACATCAGGCTCAGATTCGCAGGCATCGGGAGGTCGTAAGGGTCAGGTTCCCCGGCCCGGTAAGCCTCCCAACGCGCCTGGGTGATGTTCAGCACCCACTCCACGAGCTTCCCCATGTCGGGTTCGGCACGGCGGATCGTGCGGAGACGGAGCTGCCCCGGATCGCTCCCCGCCCCTGCCCCGAGCGCAGCCCGGCTTTGCGCCGCGTGTGGTGGGCGCTCACGGGTCGGGGCTGGGGTCAGGCCACTCACCACCAATCTCATACAAAAGCAGATACGCCAGAACCAAGGTAGCACACTCCTCGCGTAACGGCCATTGTTTGAGATGAAGTGGTGGTTCCACTACGATCAGAGGCATGAGTCAAGACGTGGAGGACATGCCGCTGCTGGTCCCCGAAGACCTGCCAGCAGGCTGGGTGATGCCTGATCCTCCCGTGATCGCCTCTTCTGCCGACTCGGTAGCCATCGATGCCGCGCTCAAGTACGACAAGCGGACATACCCCACGCCGGGGTCGGACGGGAACCTGAGCGGGTATAACGATGGTCGCGACGGTCGCTGGTTCCTCATCGAGCACACCCAGTCCCGTACCCGCGTGCTGCTACGCCTGCAACGCCAATACCTCATGCACCAAGAGCCAATGGGTGAAGTGCGGATCACGGGGATCGTCTACCTGCCCGAGCTGGCGGGCGACCCGGTGGCCAGCCCGATCCTTCGGAACTTGCCGACCTCCCGGATTGAGGCGGCGATCAACCGCCGCCAGTTCACCGTCACCGGAGCCACCCGCTTCGAGGGCGGCACACTCACCATGCCCTCGGGTCGCATTCTCCACTCCTCAGAGGTCATGCAGCCGTTGGGGAACCCGAAGCGGATCGCGGACTTCTACGAAGTCGTCGCCCTCCAACACACCCGCCTCGTAGACGACGGGGAGACAAACCCGACCGCGAAGATGGCAGAAATCAGCCGCGTACCCCTCTCCACCGCACAAGGCTGGGTCGCCCGCGCCCGCTCGAAGGGGTTGCTCCCGCCTGGACGACGCGGACGCGCGGGATAGTTGGACGAAACGCAGAGCATGACCTTTGATTTCGTGAGAGAAGCGACGGCGGCAGACCGTGGGCTGCTCGCGCGGGCGACGCTCGACAACCTGAACTGGAACGGCCCGCGTTTCACCATGCGTGAGGTCGAGGACACCCCGCAGTTCCGCCACTACTACGACGAGTGGCCAAGAGATGAGGACTTCGGCCTCGTCTCTGAGGACGCCGACAGAATGGTCGTCGCAGTGGTCTGGCTACGTTACTTCACCGCCCAAGACCCCGGCTACGGATTCGTCGCGGACACCATCCCGGAGCTGAGCATCTGGGTCAGCGCCGCGCATCGAGGCCAAGGCATTGGTGGACTGCTCCTGCATCGAATCTCCGAGACAGCTCGATCCCGTGGCGTCGCGGCGATCAGCCTCTCCGTCGAGGACGGCAACCCCGCCGCGAGACTCTACGCCCGGCACGGCTTCCGACCTGCCCCGAACGGTGTGCCGGGCTGCCTGCTCATGGAACTCTGACGCAAGCTTTTCGCCACCTACCGGCGGGCTTCGCAGTCAGTCAATGACGGCGGCAACCGCTTCGATCTCGACCAGCTGGTCGTCGTAGCCCAACACCGTCACGCCCATCAACGTGCTCGGCACGTCGTGTTCTCCGAAGGCATCGCGCACGACCTCCCAGGCCGTAACAAGATTGCTCTGCGAAGAAGATGCGACCAGCACGCGAGTGCTGATGACATCCTGGATCGTCGCGCCAGAAGCGGCGAGAGCACGCTTCATCGTTTCGATACATGCGGCAGCCTGGCCCGCGTAATCGCCGACCGCGACGGTGGTACCGTGCTCGTCAAGCGGGCACGATCCGGCGAGGAAGATCAACCGAGAGTCCTTCGGTGCTGTGGCCGCATACGCGTACTCGGCGACGTCTGAGAGGTCGGAAGCGAGGATCAACTGAACGGAACTCGGCATGCCCCTCATTCTCTCAGGACAGTCGCCGCCGTCATGTCCGCGCCACCTGACCCCGTGCCGCCGACCTTGCCGAGCACGCTCCGCACGCGCCACCTATGTACCCCGCCTTCCACCCCAGCACCCATTCTCTCGCCCCAATCTCAGAATGAACGTATCCTAAGTGCCGTAGTTGCTGATACGCTAGATGCCCAATGAGGCGGCGGAAGGGCGGTGGTCGGGATGCATGGCGGCGTGATCCCGTTCCGGGGCACCGGGGCTGATGCGCTGCGCTATGTCGAGTCCGACCGCTCCCGCGCCGACGACTACTACCTCGGCGCGGAGACGACCGTCGCGCAGTTCGCGGCGCTCGACGGATCGGGCGCGGTGACCGCTGAGCTGGCCCTTGACCCTGCCGCGTATGCGGGGTGGGTGGACTGGGTGAACCCGCTCACGGGTGAGTCGATGGGAAGACCTCGGGGTGCGGGGTCGGATCGCAAGGCGTCGCCCCGGTTCATGGAGATGGTCATCAACACGCCCAAGTCGCTGTCGATCGCCGCCGCTCTGCACCCGGAGGTCTCCGACGCTCTCGATGCCGCCCAGCAGGACGCTTTGGCGGAGATTCGGCGCTGGCTCGCCCTCCACTCCGTGACTCGCGTGGGGTCGCTGGGGGCGCAGGAGGTCGTGCCCGTCGAGCAGATGCACGTCGTCGGCATCACCCACAGAACGAGCAGAGCGGGTGATCCGCACCGGCACATTCACATGCAGATCGGCACAAGGGTATGGGCGGCCGGGAAATGGCGGGGCCTGTTCACCGCCGCGCTGTTCAAGCAGCAGAGCGCGATCCGCGCCCTGGGCACCGCGGTGATCGCCGCCAGCCCCGAACTGCATGCTGTGCTTGACCGGCACGGCCTGACTCTCGACCCCGTGACCGGCGAGGTGGCCCAGTTGCAGCCGTTCAACGCGCTCATGTCGAAGCGCGGCAAGCAAGTAGGCGAGAACCTCGAACGCCTCGAAACCGAATGGGATCACGCGCACCCCGGCGAAAGCATGGGGCCGGTCGTCGCCACCCGGCTGCAAGCCGAAGCATGGGCCTACCAGCGGCCTGCGAAGAAACCCACCTCCCTCGCCGAGGAAACCGGCTGGGTGACGGAGCTGCGCGAGGCCGGATACGACCCCGCAACATTGCAACGGCCAGCGCCGCGCGCATCGGTGCGATTGGACGAGTTGAGTGTGCAGGAGGTTGCATCCCGCGCGCTGGATCGTTGCGCCGCTTCCAGTTCCGCGTGGACGGCGCACACGGTGACTGAGCACGCGGCGCGGATCATGACCCAGTACGGCGTGCAAGCATCTCCTGCCGAGATACGAGAGTTCATCACGGCGGCGTCGCGGTTGGCGTTGGAGGATTGCTTCTCGATCCTCCCACCGGACAAGCCTGCGCTGGAGCATGTGGCGCATCTGACGAGCGTGCGCGTCATGCAAGCCGAAACCGAACTGCGCGACCTCCTCACCGCCCGCATACCCAAGATCGAGCCGGCAGTGCCGGACGTGCGCCAGTTGGCGCAGGCCGCCGGCCTCGACGTCGGGCAGACGGAAGCGGCAGCAGCACTCGCATCGGCTGATCCGCTGGTGGTCGTGGAAGGGGCAGCGGGCAGTGGGAAGACGACCATGCTTGCCACGGCCATCCAAGCTGCCGAGCGGGAAAGTCGAGCAACGCGGGTGGTTGCGCCGACGAAGAAGGCCGCCGACGTCGCACACCAGACGCTCGGGGTTCCTGCGGATTCGGTGGCGGCGCTCGTCCACGCGCATGGCTACCGCTGGAACGCCGATGGCGTATGGACACGCCTGGAACCCGGCGACACCGATCCTGAGACCGGACGCACCTATACCGGCCCACCCGATGCGGCATGCCTCCGAGCGGGTGAGCGGATTGTCGTGGACGAGGCGGGCATGCTCGACCAGGACAGTGCCATCGCCCTGTTCACCGTTGCCGCCGAGTCGGGCGCGACGGTTGCGCTTGTGGGTGACCGGGCGCAACTGCCAGCCGTCGGCAGAGGCGGGGTGCTCGATATGGCCGCGCAGATTCGCGGCCGCACCATCGACATGGCCGAAGTCCACCGCTTCACCGATCCCGCCTACGCCGAACTGTCGGTGCGGTTGCGGGAACGGAACGATCCCGGCAAGGTCTTCGACCAACTTGCCGCGCTCGGCCTGATCCGCCTACACGCCGACGCCGAGCACCTGCACGAGCACATCGCCCGCAACCGGAAGGATGGGGAGGCGGTCACGGTCGCCACCAACGACGAAGCCGCCCGCCTGAACGAGCACATCCGCGACCAACGCGCAGGTGCTGGGGCCGTGGACGACGCCGCGCCTATGACAGGCAGCGACGGCCTCCCCATTAGTTGCGGTGATCTGATCCAGACGCGGAAGAACGACACCATCCTGGGGGTCGCGAACCGGCAACTGTGGATCGTGCAGCACGTCGAGGTTGACGGCACCGTGTGGGCGGCCGAAGGAAGCAGTGACCGCAAACGCGAGCACTCCGTGCGCCTGCCTGCCGCGTATGTCGCCGGGCATGCGCATCTTGCTTATGCTTCGACCGCGTACGGGGTGCAGGGCGTCACCGCCAAGGGGTCGCACACGATCCTTAGCGACGCGATGAGCGGAGCCGCCGTGTACGTCGGCATGACCCGAGGCACCAGCGAGAACCAGCTACACATCATCGCCGAGAGTCTGCCCGCCGCGCGTGAGCAGTTCATTGACGCACTCGAACGCGACCGCGCAGACCGAGGACTCCCCCACGCCACACAGCAAGCAGCAGAAGCCGTGCGCGGTCTCGTGGATGACGGCCCCGCGAAACTCGTCAGCACCGAAGTAGTTGCGCTGATTCGACGTGCCGAACAAGCCGAGGCTCGAGCGGCACAGTGGCAGCAAGCCGCCGAAGCCCTGGACGACCTATACACGCGGCAGCGCGCCGAACGCGACCATGTAGTCCAGGCGAACAAGGAAGCTAAGCAGCAGGTTGAACTCGTACGTTCTGAGGTCGCCGAGCCGCTGACCGCGCAGGCACGGGAAGCGTTCACCAATTGGCAAGCCGCCGATGCCGCTGAGAAGACCGCCCACGAGAAGGCGTGGATCGTGGGGAGGCTCAAGAAGCGTCGCGCGACTGCCGAACACGACGCCGCGCGAGGTGTCGCCCGAGACGTGGAGCGGGTGCTCAAGAGAGCGTGGGGTGATCTGCCCCGATGGAACGAGGGGGAGAATGCGTGGGTCGAGCGCGTCACCCGTCCCCGGATCGATGCCGACCCGCGCGTGATCGAAGCCGAGCAACAGCACGCGACCGCTGCGCAGGCGTTGCATGCCGCGCTGGAACCGAACCCGTGGCCCAGCCTGGGCGTCTACGCCCGCATCTTCGGAGAAGAGACCGTGCGGCAGAACCCCGGCGCGTACGTCAACGCGCGCCCCGCACGCCTGGTCGAAGACGCGACCCGCACCGCTCAGCACGCCCGTGCCGAAGCAGATGCGCTTTGCACGCTGACCCCGGCCGAGGCGGTCGAACGGATTAGGCAGACTCGTGCATCGGAGGAGGCTAAGCGCGAGGCTGCCCGCATGCTTGCCGAGCGCGAGCGCCAACTACGCGCCTCCCGATTTGCCTCCACCGATCCACGCCGTGGTGGGCCAAGCCTGGGCCGGTGAGCCGAGCCGTGGCATGAGTGTTCTTATACTTCTGGGGCGCTTCCGCAGGCGATTATCAACCCCGAGTAATCCGTTCGCAACGCTGATCTCCCGGTCTCGGGGGCTAACTACCGACCGGATGCAGCCGTCGGCGCGCGCCGCGAGCAAGGACGGCGCGACCAGCTCTCATTGTCATCGCGTGTTCGCGACGCTGGTGAGGGGGACGATGACAGGGGCTGTGAGTTCCGGGTCGTGAAGGATGCGTGCCTCGATGCCGAACACATCGCGGAGCAGTTCTCCTGTCATGACCTGCTGGGGGGTGCCGCGCGCGACGATCTGTCCCTGACTGACGACGATGAGCTCGTCGGCAAAGACGACCGCCTGGTTGAGATCGTGCAGCACCAGAACGATGGTGCGACCATCGTTCTGGTTCAGTCCTCGCACCAGTTCGAGGACTTCGAGCTGATGGGATACATCGAGGTACGTGGTCGGCTCGTCCAACAGCATGACGGGCGCTTGCTGCGCGAGCAGCATCGCGATCCACACTCGCTGGCGTTGTCCGCCCGAGAGCTCTGCAACGGGCCGATCAGCGAGCTCAGCGATACGGGTCGCTGCCATCGCGTGCTCGACCGCCCTGGTGTCCGCCTCCGTTAGCGTCCTCAGTGCACGTTGGTGGGGGAATCGTCCTCGCGTGACCAACTCTGACACGGTGATGCCGACGGGGGCCGTCGATGTCTGCGGGAGAATTCCGAGCCGCCGCGCAAACTCCTTAGGCGCGTAGCGTCGTACGTCGGTCTCATCAAGCAGAACCGCGCCGTCCGTGGGATTGATCAAGCGGGCGAGGGCCCTGAGAACGGTGGACTTGCCCGAGGCGTTCGGCCCAATGATGACCGTAACCTTGCCCTGCGGGATTTCGACGTTCAGGTCTCGGCAGATTTCACGTCGGTCGTACGCGAGGGTGAGTTGCGTGCCGCGCAGCCTCCCGCCAGTCGCTGAAGGGTTTTTTGGGTCGTAGGTTTTAGGGCGTCGAGTTGGAGTCGTCATCTGGTCTCGTTTCGATCTGGTCTGGTTGGCCGGGGATGCCCGTGATCGAATCGAGCAGTCCCTTGATAAGTGCGTGCGCCCCGAAGAGGAAGTGGCGTTCGGCGTCTTCGTGCTTGAGGACACGTGCAGTCGCGGACAACGCGGGAAAGCGCGGATCGTTGGCCATGCGTCGCAGGTCTCGGCGTCGACCTTCCCCGGCGTGCACGACGTCGGTGACCGCCAGCGAATGCTCAGCGACAGTCGCCAAGAGGATTGAGCTGTGGACCAGGGGGAGCCTGTAAGCCTCGGCAACAGAGCGCTGGTGCGCATCCATCGCGGCGACGAGGGCGGGAGAGATATCCGACGAGGTTCGCAGCAGGAATCCCGCGATGCCCGGGTTTTCGATCGCGAGCCGCCGCAGCGACGATGCAATGGCGAGCAGATGCTCCTCAAGCGGTTGCCCTTCGGGGGCGGGTGCCTCCCAAGAGGCGAAGATTGCTTCGGCGGTGATGATCTGAATATCCTCGATGCCGCTCGTGTGCTTGTAGAGCGATCGGATAGCTACCCCGAGTTCTTGCGCGACATCGGCCACGGTCACCTTGGGGAGGGTGAGCCGCCTTCCCGCGTCGGCAATCGCCTCGCGAGTGATCTTTCTGGGCCGCCCACGACGGGCAGGCGTGGGCTCGGATGTCATGTCGCCAATTCTTCCAGGGAAGGGTGGGGGCACGCCGGTGCCCCCACTCACCATGCGGTTATTGTTCCCCGAGCGCGGGCACGATGCTCCCTGCGATGACCTCGTCGATGACGTACGGGATCGACAGCGGTGAAGGATTGCGCAGCGCCGTGCTGGCCGACAGATCCATCGCGATAAATCCGCCGTTCTTGACCGCGTTGAGCTGTTGGAAAAGCGTTGAGCTCTCCCAGAACGTCTGGGTGTCGGCGCCGAAGAACCCGATCATGACGATGTCCGCGTCGAGCGCGGCAACGTTTTCCTCCGACACTCCTGCTGATCCGGATCCGTCGCCGAGGCCGGGGAGGGCTGCCGCTGTCTCGCTGAAGGTCATGCCGAACGCATTCATGATTTCGACGCTCGCATCGGCGGGATCGTTCATGACCTTGATCTGGTCGGGGGTGCCCAGTGAAAGCGTGTAATCGTGACCTTTGGTGATTGTGTATTCGGCCGCAGCTTCGACCATCTGTTCCTCGACTGCGGCGATCCGGTCGTTGACCTCTTCCAGTAGCCCCAGCGACTCACCGATGGCGCGTGTCTGATCGCGCCACGGGAGCTGTAGGTAGTTCGCGTCCGACGGGCCGAGGACGGGAGCGATCATCGCGAGTTGGTCGTAGTACTGGCCGAGCTGTGTGTAGGTGGTTGCGATGATCAGATCAGGGTCCAGAGCGGCGATCGCCTCGACATCGAGTTCGGCACCATTGGCACCGGTCGTTGTGGTGTCGATGATCTCGGGCGCCTCGTCGAGCTCGGGGGCAAGCCACGGGGCGATGCCGTCCGGGGTTGCGAAGAACTTCGCAATCGCGATCGGAGTGACTCCGAGGTCAACGGCCACATCGGTTTCCAACAGGCCGAGGGTGATCACGCGCTCGGGTGCCTTGTCAAGTTCGAGGGTCCCGTATGCGTGCTCGATCACGATGCTCGCGTCGCCAGAGGCCGAAGGGCCGGTGCCGTCCGGCTCGGCGTCGCTCGTTCCGGAGCAGCCCGCGAGTGCGAGTGTTGCCGTTGTGACGAGGGCCAGAGCCGTGATCGAGTGTCGGCGCGTTCGTTGCATGTGTGTTCCTTTGCGAATGGAGTAAGGTAAGGGCAACCTTAGTGTAATAAATCATGGAGTAGGAAATGAACAACGTGAGCAATGCGCTCTATGGTGGTCGCCATCAGAAAGTTCTTGACCATCCTGACCATCGCGCCGGTGTCAATCACGGGACGATGACGGTGACCGCAGTGGCTGAGATCGCCCCGTCGGTCGTCCGCGTCACAGCGACCCTCGACCACGATGGCGACGCAGAGCGCTGGCGTGTCACGAACCCAGCGATTCGGCTTGAGCTCCCTGACGTAAAAAGTGATGCCATGGTGTCGCGCGTCTACACGGTGCGCGACTATCGAGAATCATCTGCTGGGGTGCGCGAGCTAGACGTCGACATCGTGCGACACGAGGGAGACAGCCCGGTGATGAGGTGGCTCGCCGCCGCACAGCCGGGGATCGCCGTGCGAATCCTTGGCCCGCGTCCGCATTTCTGCCCGGCGATCGTTTCCGAGCGGCCTGCGTGGATGTTTGCTGACGAAACAGCCATTCCCGCCCTGGCAACTATCCTCCGCGACTGGGTCCAGCCGGGTGTGCGAGGAGAAGCCTGGGTCGAAACGCCTGATGAAGCTGTCTTCACTGAGCTTGAAGCACCGGAAGGCGTCGCCCTCCACTGGTTGCCGCGTCCTACGGATGAGCCGCCCGGAACCACCGGACGACTTGTCGCGGCTGCACTAGAAGCCAGTTCTGCCTTCGCCGAACCCGTGACCGTCTGGGCGGGCGGCGAGCATCAGGAGATGCGGCAGATTCGGGATCACTTCCGCCATGATCGCGGCATGGACCGAACCGAGGTCCAGGTTTTCGGCTACTGGCGTCGAAGTCGCACGAGCAGCCAGGTCGATGAAGCACGACTGCAGCGTTATGAGGAAGCGTTGAAGCACAGTTCCCGGATGGCGCCGCTCGATGACTTCGACGTCCAAGACTGAGCGAGGATCCCAGCCCCTCAGACGCTGGTCAACGGCGCTCATCACCATCGGGGTGCTTGGCGCAGCGATGGCATCCGGGCTGTTCATTGGAGGTCAGTCAACCAGCCCGTGGGTCGTCCTCGGGGTGATCAGAGGTGATGTCGACATCGTTGCTCAGGCCTTGGTCGTCGAGATCCGACTCCCCCGGACACTTGCTGCCGCGATCGCCGGTATAGGGCTCGGCCTCGCCGCATCGCTTCTACAGACCCTGACCCGCAACCCGGTGGCCGATGCCGGCCTCCTCGGCGCCAACGCCGGAGCGACGGTGATGATCGCGTTCGGCATCGCGACCGGTATGGCCGCGGACTTCGTCGCACAGAGCGCCTGGGCGCTGCTCGGCGCGCTCACCGCGACCATCCTCGTGAGCGCCGTCGGACTGAGCGGAAGGATCTACTCGGCCACGCGCCTTGTCCTGTTCGGTGTCGCACTGGGTGCGGTGCTCACCGGGATCACCACAGGCCTGATGCTCGCGGTACCCGAAGCCTTCGACAGCATGCGCAGTTGGCTCTCGGGGTCGATGGTCGGCGTTGCGATGCCATCGAATTTGACAGCGGCAATGCTCATCGGTCTGTCACTCATCGTAGCCCTCGCGGTCTCGCGTGCACTGGAGTTGACCCTCATGGGCGATGATGTCGCGCGTGCACTCGGGGCTCGCCTGCTGCCGACGCGGGCGACAACCGTGCTGGCTGTCGCGCTCGCCAGCGCCGCAGCGACTGCTTTAGTTGGACCGATCGGATTTGTCGGGCTCCTTGGCGCTCACCTCGCCGCGGCAACCGCACAACGACTCGCTCTCCCCGCAGCCTTGCGGCACCTCGTCGCCGCTGCTGGCGGGGGCGCGCTACTCGTCTTAGCAGACTTGGTCGGCCGAATCGCGTTCTGGCCTGGAGAGCTTCCCGCGGGCATCGTCGTGGCAGTCATCGGTTCGCCGTTCCTACTACTCATTATCCGCCGCAACCGGAGCCTCACATGACGAGACCGCATCCGCACCCCTCTGTGGCGATGCCGCGAAATGAAGCGTCGCGAGCCACATCCGAAGTCGTCTACCGACGCCGTCGTAGAACGGCTCTCTCGCTCGTTATCGTCGCGGCTGTCGGCGTCACCACGCTGGTACTTGCTGTGTCCGTCGGAAGCTACGCGATCCCGCTCGATCGGTTCTGGCAGGTGCTCACCGGTCAGGGGACGGGCTTCGATCACACTGTTGTCCTGGAATGGCGGATGCCGCGTGGCGTTACGGCCCTCGCCGTTGGTGCGTGCCTCGGCCTGAGCGGAGCCCTGCTGCAGACCGTCACGCGTAACCCTCTAGCCTCCCCCGATCTCATCGGCATTTCCGGGGGCGCATACACCGCCGTGCTGATCCTGCTGGTCTACGTTGGCTCGCAGTGGGAACTCGTCGCACCCGCTGCGCTCATCGGCGCCCTGATCGTTGCCGCAGTTCTCTTCTCCGTCTCCGGTGGACGCAGTACTCAGAGCGGCAGCAGGTTCCTTCTCGCTGGCGTCGCCCTCGCCGCATTGCTCGGCGGTATCAACAGCTGGATCATCCTGTCCGCCTCCCTTGAGTCTGCGATGACGGCAGCCACCTGGGGTGCAGGTTCTCTCGCAGCATCTACATGGCAGACCGTATTTCTCTCTACTGCGGCTCTCGCGGTCGGATCAGTGCTCAGCTCACTTGCCGTGCGGCGGATCAAGGTGCACACGCTCGGCGACGATCTCGCGACGAGCCTGGGTTCCGCACCTCGCACGCTGCGCATCCAGCTGATCGTGATCTCGGTGATGCTTGCGGCCATCGCGACCGCGCTGTGTGGACCAATCGGGTTGCTCCCGCTGGTTGCGCCACCGATCGCGCGTGCGCTCGTCCGTACCTCTGAGGCGCCCCTCGCGCTTTCGACGCTCGTCGCCGCAGTACTCCTCGCGATGGCCGATCTGCTGGCTCAGCACGCACTCCCGGGCGGACCACCCGCGGGTCTCGTCACCACCGTGCTCGGGGGGATCTATCTCATGTTCGTGCTTCTTCGACGGTGAAACTCCTAGGAGATCGCGGCAGATCGCTCCCGGCGGGCTGCCAGCAATGTCTATACAAGGTCGTCGGCTGCGACGCTTGCCGAAAGGGGCCAACGCCCGGGACAAACCATGCGGCACCAAGTACGTTCTCGAATGCACTGAGAGCTACTTGAGCGCCAAGATCAGCCTGGAAGTTGTTAGTCCTCTGCGGTTCTGTGACTCTCAACGCTGATCTGCGCTCACGCGGAGGCAAGAGTTCAATGCGGCTACCGAGTCTTCGCCCACACCGTGCCCCGGTGAATCCCGAACTGCTTCGCGATCGCCTTCACGCTCACCCCGCGCTCACGGGCTGTTCGCATAGCGTCCACTTCGCTGCCTGTGAGGCGTGTTCGAGGTCGTTTACTTGGTTCTGCCGAGGCCCCAATCAGTGAGTCGTCAACCTTGCCCGACTCGTCGCCGTCACCCCGAATCCTTTGATTCCATGCGGAAACGAGCTTCTGAACCCGTGGTCGCCTGTTCCCGCAGCGCCCAATTGCTTCCACATATTGAAGACAAGGTCCCGGGTCATCGACCCGGGACCTTGTCATTTGTGGACTCGCATCCCGAGGGCTTCTTCCCGGCAGCCTAGAGTGGTCATGTGATCTTCCTGCTGGCTCTCGTAGGCGTCCTTGGAGTCTCCGCATCCGGGCCCCTCGTTGCGGCTACGCCCAGTGTCCCGCCTTTGGCCATGGCCTTCTGGCGCAACGGACTCGGTGCCGGCGCCATGGGCGTGATGGCCACGGTCCAAAGCCGCGGACGACTGCGGTTCCCCACGCACCGCGAATGGAAGTACTGCCTGATTGCGGCCGTCGCGTTGGCCCTGCACTTCGCCACGTTCATGACCTCGGTACGTTTGACCACCGTCGCTGCGGCTACTGCGCTGGTGTGCCTGCAGTCCGCCTGGATCGCCGGCTTCCAACGACTCCGTGGAGCTGCTCTGGGCAAGCAGGTCGGGTGGGGCATGGCCCTGTCCTTGGCCGGAGTCGTTGTCATCACCGGTTTCGATGTCGGCGACGGGTCGGCAGAAGCCCTCCTCGGAGACCTACTGGCATTGGTCGGAGGAGCCTTTGCGGGGGCCTACACGCTTGCCGGTAGCAAGGCCCGGGCCACGATGGACACCGGAAGCTATACGACGGTGTGCTACGCCTTGACGGCCGCCATGCTCTTGATCATGTCCGTGCTCATGGGGGAACAGCTCGTCGGGTTCCCGCTCGCCGGATGGGTCGGGATCATCGCGCTGACGGTTGCCTCCCAACTGCTGGGCCATACTGTCTTCAACCACCTGGTCGTGGCCTTGGGGCCACTGGTGGTCTCGATGATCATCCTGCTGGAGATCCCGGGAGCGGCGATCCTGGCCGGGATCTTCCTGGGTCAGAGCCCGCCGGTGGGAACGTACCTGGGGCTGATCCTGATCCTACTCGGGCTCCTGGCAGTGGTCTGGGGGCAAGGGCGGAGCCTACGGCACCTGCCAGCCGTCCAGGATGACTGAGCACCAGACAAGACAAAAGCGGCGGTGATCCTTCAGGATCACCGCCGCTTCACGCGTTTCGGATGAATGCTTACTTATCGTCCGAATCGTCGGCACGCCGGCGTGCGGAGCTCCGCGGGCCCGGCTTCGGGGCGTCCGTGCCCTCCTCGGCGGCAGGGGCCTTTGCGGCCTCGGGTGCCTTCGGTGTCGGCTCGGCTGCGACCGGTGCCTTCGGCTCTTCGGTTTCCGCCTTGGCCTGTGCCGTGGCCTCGGTGACGTGGGTGTGCACGTCCTCGGTCTTCAGCTGGGTCTCGGGAGCCGGAACCGGCGCGGGGACGGGGGCCGGCTCGACCGGGGTCTTCCAAGGATCCTCGACGGGCTTGGAAGCACGCCAGGCGGCCACTCCTGCGGTGACCACCGCGGCGATGATGCCAAAGACCAGGAAACCGCGCTTACGGCTCTGACGGGCCTTTTCGCGCTTGAGCTGCTTGGAGGCTTCCTTGGCTGCGGTCACTGCGGCCTTCTGGGCCCGCTTGAGTGCCTTCTTGTCACCGGTGGCCCGGGCAACTGCCTGCTCGACCTGAGCGGGAACCTGGACATCATCCAACCGACGCGCCGCGTATCCGGCGGCATCGCCCAGACGTGCACTTGCGGAAGGGATGTAGTCATTGACCACGACATCGCGGGCATGCTGCAAGGCCGGGGTGGCTTTGTCGAGGGTTTCCTGCAGCCGCGGAGAAACGTCATCGACGGCCTGGGAGATGCGCGGAGCGACCTTGTCGAGACCGTCTTGGATCTTCGGGGTCACCTTGGCGACACCACCGGCAATTTCATTGGTGGCACGCTGGAATCCCTCCTGGATGCGCGGGGAGGCATTCTCGACGCCCTTCTCAAGCCGGGGCACCGCCCAGTTGACGGCTGCATCTACCTTCGGGGCTGCCCAATCACGGGCATTCCCGGTACCGGCATTGACCGAACAACGCAGATCTCGGGCCATTCGCTTCTTCTTCTTCACACGTTCCTCCCAAGTAGTTGGAGTATCCACGCCTAGCCTACGCGTTGGAGGGTTGACGGGCTATTCACGACGTGGGTGAGGCTACCGTCCAGGACCGATGTTCACTGTCCGCGTAGTCGACCTGCCGCGGGGGCTCACGGATGAGTGCGGGGAAGTGGAAGAATGAAGTCATGACTGCAATCCCCACGCATAAGGCCACCATCCACACGAACCACGGTGACATCGTGGTCAACCTGTTCGGCAACCACGCCCCGAAGACGGTCAAGAACTTCATCGGACTCGCCACCGGCGAGCAGGACTGGACCCACCCGGAATCGGGCGAGGAGAAGACCGGCACCCCGTTGTACGACGGCACGATCTTCCACCGCATCATTTCCGACTTCATGATCCAGGGCGGGGACCCGTTGGGCCAGGGCGTCGGCGGCCCCGGCTACCGATTCGACGATGAGATCAACCCCGATCTGGACTTCAACGAGCCCTATAAGCTCGCCATGGCCAACGCCGGCCTGCAGATGGGCCGGGGCACCAACGGTTCGCAGTTCTTCATTACGACGGTCCCGACCACCTGGTTGCAGGGAAAGCACACCATTTTCGGTGAGGTGACGGACGAGAAATCCCGGGAAATTGCTGCCGCGCTGAACAAGGTTCCGACCGATGGCCGCGATAAGCCGCTTGAGGACGTTGTCGTCTCAAGCATCGACGTCGAGGCCCTCTAGACTCAGGAACAGCCACGGCGGACATCCCCCGCACAGCAAGGGCGGTTCCCCATCGACTCCCCGGAGCCGACGGGGACCGCCCTTTCGTCTTCCATCCCTGACCACGAACCAGGAGCATGACATGGCCTTCGGCCAACCAGAGCAGGAACCCCAGACGCCGGTTCCGACGTGCCCGCGGCATCCCGATCGTCCCTCGTACGTTCGCTGCCAACGCTGTGGGCGCCCCGCCTGTCCCGAATGCCAGCGCACGGCCGCCGTGGGGGTCCAGTGCGTTGAATGCGTCGCGCAGGCAAACAGCGAACGGCGCCGACCGCAGACGGTCACCGGCGGGCGGCTGACCTCTGGACGTCCGACCGTCACGTATGCGGTGATTGCCCTGTGCGTGGTGCTCTTCGGAGGCCAGTACCTGATACCGGGGCTGACGGATCGTCTGCTCTATGCCGGCCTGTACACAGGGAGCGAACCGTGGCGCATGATCACTTCCTTGTTCCTGCACTCCACGGGTCTGATCATGCACATCGCCTTCAACATGTATGCCCTCTACATCCTGGGCCGGGTCCTGGAGCCGGCCCTGGGGCACGTGAGGTTCGCGGTCCTGTACCTGGTGGCCGGTTTCGGCGGCTCGGTGGGTGTGTTGCTTCTTGCGGCGCCGAACGTCGCGGTGGTCGGCGCCTCCGGCGCCGTATTCGGGCTATTCGGCGCGTTCATGGTCGTGACCAAGGCCCACGGTGGCAACCTCGTCCCCGTGTTGGTGATCATCGGCATCAACCTAGTCATCGGTTTCCTGCCGGGCGCCAACATCGCCTGGCAGGCCCACGTGGGCGGTCTGGTCACCGGTGGTGCGGTAGCGGCCGTGTTGGTCTTTTCCCCGCGCGGTAGGAACCGGGCACTCCTTCAATGGAGCGGCATCGGGATCATCGTGGTGGCGCTTGGCGTACTCACCTGGTTGGGCTGGGCACCGATCCGCGCACTGTACCAACCAATAATGGGTTGATCGACCAGCGGTCCGGTTGTATTCGGGTCACATCCACGGGGTGGGCGGTGGAATCATTCCACCGCCCACCCCCTTTTTCGTCGCTCCCGGGGAAGACTATCCACAGGGTTTATCCACATTGTTAATAACTCACAGCCGTGTAATTCACTGAACATTCCGTCCGCGCATCCCCGGGTGCTGGCCCGAAGGCATCAAATCGTGGGCCGATCCGCTTGAATATTCACATAACAATCCACACCTGTGGATAACTGTCGTGCACAGCCTGTGCGTACAGCTTCATGACGAGCTTTCGAGCAGTGCCCGTCGGCCCGGGGACACCAAAACCGCGAAATCACGCGGAAATTCGAACATCGAGTCGTCATCCACAGGGGTTGTCCACATTGTTAATAACTCACACCCATGTAATTCGAATGCCTTCCGGGACCTGCATCCCTGCCAGCGCGGGCTAATCGAACATAGTTACGCACAGCTCTATCCCCAGCTGTGGATAACTATATTCACAGCATGTGCATGACTGGGGTGAACCCGGACCGGAACGCTGATCGACCCCACCAGCAGGCCCCTGACACCACGGTGGAACACGGGGTGGGGAGGTGACGTGGGACAACACTCGCCTGTATCTTGAGTCCACCCTGGAAATTCCGGCGGCATCGGGGCAGGGGATGACTGGAGGATCCATGACCATACGCTTTTCCGCCCTGTCAGCCGTCGATCTCGTTGCCTGGTCCGGTCTGACGAACCTCTTGGCGCAGGCCGATGAGACCGACGAGTTCTACGATGCCGAGGATCTCGCGGAAGAACTGGAAGAACCCGGATTCGATCCGGGACGGGACAGCATCGCGGTGTGGGACGGCGAGGAACTGGTGGGTTTTGGGCAGCTGCGTGTGGCTGACGTGCTCTTCGAGGGCCAGGCCAAGGCAACCATCGATGGTGGAGTGCATCCGGACCACCGGGGCCGAGGAATCGGCCGCCGGATCATGGATGGCCTGGAGGCCCGTGCGCGCGAATTGGCGGCGCAGAGGCACCCCGGGGCTCCGGTGAGCGTGGGTTTGGCAACAGGAGCCGAAGGATCCAGCTCGGGACGCATGGCCGTGTCGCGGGGCTACGCCCCGGTTCGATATTTCACCGACATGATGATCGAGTTGCCGCGTCGGCGCGGTGACACCGTGGAGGCGCCCCCCTCAACGGAAGGGCCGCTGATAGAGGTCTACACCGCAGAGATGGAAGAAGCGGTCCGACGGGCCCATAATGATGCCTTCGCCGATCACTGGGGGGCGGTCCCGAAGACCCGGGAACGATGGGCCGATCAGCAGTCCGCCCGAAGCTTCCGTGCGTCCCTGAGCCCGGTCGTCCGCACCAGGGATATCGGGCTGGATCCGGTGGAAAGCGTCGATGGATATGCCTTGTGTGGTCAATGGGCCGAGGGGGAGATCCATGTCAGCTTGCTGGGCACCAGGAGTCGCGCCCGCCACCAAGGGCTGGCCTCCGCCCTGTTGGATTGGATCGTGACGGAAGCAGAGCGCGATGGGTACCGGATGGTGGACCTGGCGGTTGATTCAGCCAGCCCCACCGGTGCGGGCCGCGTTTACGAACGGGCCGGGTTCACGGCGGTCCGGACCTGGACGGTCCATAGGCGTCAACTGGACTGACCGTGTCGTCGCTCGTCCCAGCCGAGGTTCATGGCCCGGTGAGCAAGCTGATGGCGACCAACAACATGACCGCGGCTACCAGGCCATCCAGGACCCGCCAGGAGCCGGGGCGGGCGAAGAAGCCGGCCAGGAGGCGGGCGCCGAATCCGACCGCCGGAAACCAGAGGAAGCTTCCCAGCACGGCCCCGGCGGCGAAGATCCACCTCCCCGGGTCGCCGTGGGCGCTGGCAATCGTGCCGAGCAGGATCATGGTGTCCAGATAGACGTGGGGATTCAACCAGGTCAGCGCGGCAGCAGTGGCTAGTACCGACCTGCGGGTGGTCCCCGGGGTCCCGCGGTCGACGGTGAGCGCCGCAGGACGGACAACCCGACGCAGCGCCACGAAGGCATAACCGACAAGGAAGGCGGCCCCCGCCCAACGGGCCAGCACCAGCAGCCAGGGGGCCGTGGCGACCAGGGCCCCCACCCCGGCAACGCCGGCGAAGATCAAGACCGCATCGGAGAGGGCGCAGATGAGGACAACGCCGAGCACGTGTTCGCGCCGGATGCCTTGGCGCAGTATGAAGGCATTCTGTGCCCCGATCGCGATGATCAACGCCAAACCGGAACCCAGTCCGGCGAGCAGGGAAGGAAAATAGGTCACTGGTCAACGGTAAGCGGAGCAACATGCAGTAGACCAGCTAAAGATATGCATGGGACATTAGAATATCTAATATGGATTTTCCGGCGGACCAGCTCCGCGCTTTTGCAGCGGTCATCGATACCGGCACCTTCGACGCAGCCGCCACACGGCTCCGGGTGACTCCTTCGGCGGTGAGCCAACGGATCAAGGCGTTGGAAACGCAGGTCGGAACCGTGGTCGTCCGTCGGGGAAAGCCCGCGCTGCCCACGGCCGCCGGCACGGTCTTGTTGCGCCTGGCGCGCCAGACCGATCTCCTGGCTGCAGAAGCCGCGGCGGAACTCTCCGGCGGGGGCGCCACGGACCCTGCCCGGACCCCGGTGCGTGCGGCGGTGAGGGTGGTCGTCAATGCTGATTCCCTGGCGACCTGGTTCCCCGGCGCCTTCAGGTTGTTGGCCCAGGATGGAAGCCTTGAACTCGAACTCCTGCGTGAGGATGAGTCCGTTTCGGCGGAGTTGTTGCGGGCGGGCACGGCGATGGCGGCCGTGACGACCGACGGGAGGGCCGTGCAGGGGTGTTCCACCGAACTCCTGGGGACACTGCGGTACACGGCGATGGCTTCAGCGGCGTTCAGGAGGCACTGGTTCGCTGAAGATCCCCCGCGGGGGCTTGCGGTGGCCCCCATGGTTGATTTTGATCGTTCGGACCAGCTGCAGCACGCGCTGGTCCGATCCGTCTGTGGTGTGCAGGCGGAGCCCCCGAGACACCATGTACCGGACTCGTCCCAGTTCGTCCGGGCGGTCATCGACGGCCTCGGATGGGGGATGGTGCCGGACGCGCAGGACCCGGGAGAGGGTCTGCTGGAGGTCCTGGATCCGCACTGGACCCGCGGGGTCGAGCTGTATTGGCAGCGGTGGAAGCTTGATTCCCCGGCCCTGGCGCGGGTCGGTGAAGCCGTCCGGACAGCTGCCCGGAATTCGGGGGTGTTGGAACTACCCCGTCCCTGAGCACCTGATCCGCGGCCCGAGGCCTGCCAACGAAATGTGTCGGCCTAGCCCCGGGGAACCGGTGGACCGAGCATCAACAGCACCGTAAAGACCACGGCGATGAAAACGATGCCCAGAATGACCGCGGGAAGGGGATGGCGTAGGCACCATGCCTGGACGATTTCGATGAAGCCATGGGGCTCATCCCCGCCGACACCCAGCCTCCAGCCGCCGTCGAGCAGGCCCGCCCGTTTGACGGAGCGTTCGAAAGGCACCGTGCAGAACGGAATGAAGGCGGAGGCCAGCCCCAGCAGGCCCCGGCCGAACGACCACCGTTGATTGACCCAGACGAAGCAGGTCACCACGCAATAGCTGATGAACGTCAGTCCGTGGATGCCCCCGAAGACCGGAACGAATTTGTCGCTGATGTTCCCGTACTTCAAGGCCATTCCCAGCAGCAGAAGCCCCCAGGTGAACATCTCGGCAGTGGCCAGGAAACCATAGAGCCGCTGGGGTGTCAGACGGGATCCGGTCAGAGGGGTGGCAGTGGGAGGCATGGTGTCCTTTCGTCGGGTATACAGCATCTCACGACTAGGTCCCTGCTCCATGGCGGTGTGCTAGCGTGCCGGGCAGGAGCCGATTGCTCCGACCGGACGAGGGAGCCGTACCCGGACAGCGACAAGACGGCCGCCGGAAGGTAACGGTGGTTGATCATGGCGTGGTTCGTGCTGATTGTCTCAGGAATGTTCGAAGCGGTATGGGCGATCGCCCTCGGCAAATCAGAGGGTTTTTCAAAACTGGTGCCCAGCCTCGTGTTCGGAGGCGGGCTCATCGTCAGCATGAGCGGACTGGCATATGCCATGAAGGACATACCAACAGGAACCGCCTATGCCGTCTGGGTGGGCATCGGAGCTTCCCTGACGGTGATCTACGGGATGGCAATCGACGGTGAATCCATCAGTTGGGTCAAGGTCCTGCTCTTGATGCTCCTCGTAGGATGCGTCGTCGGACTCAAATACGTTGACTGAGGCCCTTCGGCCCGGCTAACGCCAGCGCGTCGTCATGAAGAACCCGACCATGGCGATACCGAAGCCGATCACGATGTTCCACCCGCCGGCGATCCCCAACGGAAGAGTGGCCTGGGAGATGTAGTAGGTGATGATCCAGAGCAGCCCCAGGATCATCAGACCGAACATGACCGGCTTGTACCACACCGGAAGGGCCTTGACATCCCCGTTCTTATTGGCGGCTTCAGACTGCCTGCGGGCCTTGCGGCGGGTCCTCGACTCGGGCACTGGTACTCCTGACCTTGGGCGGGTCAAACACTCGTTGTTTGCGACCCGGGCGATACTGTCATGGGTGGGGGCCGGCACAGCAGTATCCATGCGGCCACCCACGTCACCGACATTCTACCGGTACCGCGTCAGGAGGTTTTCGTGCCCGCTGTCCCCGAGTCAACAGCGCCGCTGAAACCCGGGCGTCGACGGAGCCGATCCGCGGCGATCATCGGTGGCCTCGGCGAGGTCCTGGTGACGCTCGGGGTCATCGTTCTCCTTTTCGTGGCATGGGAGCTGTGGTGGACCAACATTGAAGCCGATGGCGCCCAGGAAGAGCTGACGTCCAGAACGCTGCAGGAATTCGCCGGTGGTGATGCGAACGCCTCCACCGGCCCTTCCCAATCGGCAGAGGCCGCCGATGCCGACCGGAAGAAGTACGGCACCCCGGAAAAAACCAACCTGGACGGGGAGGAGACCTTCGGGGTCCTGTATGTGCCGCGCTTCGGGAAGGACTATGCGCGGCCCATCTCCGAAGGGGTAGGCAGCGACGTCCTCGACCATTTGGGCATCGGACACTACCCGCAGACACAATTGCCCGGCGAACAGGGGAACTTCGCCGTCGCGGCGCACCGGCAGACCCACGGACAGGTCTTCTGGGATATCGACAAGCTGGTCGACGGGGACCAGCTGTACGTCCAGACCCGGCAGGGCTACTACACCTACCGGTACCGCAGCACGGAGATCGTCGATCCCTCGGATTCCAAGGTCCTGCTGCCGGTGCCGCACGAACCCGGGGAACAGGCCGGCGAATCCTTGCTGACGATGACCAGTTGCCATCCGCCGTTCACGACACGGATGCGGATCATCGCCTATTCGGAGCTTGAATCATGGCGCCCCTTGGATGCGGGACCCCCAGCGGTGATCGCCGAAGCCGTGGGTCGCGCGACCGGCGGCGGCTGAATCCGGAAATCTACGTCCCCGGTCCGCCACCATCGAAGAACACCACCCCAGTGAAGGAGTCAGAGCGTGTACGCATGGTTATTCGGAAAGCTACCCGGCCCGTGGTGGGTGCGTCTGTTGATTTCAGCATTGCTGGCGGTGCTCGTCATACTGGTGTTGATGGAATACGTGTTTCCCTGGGCCAGTCAGTACAGCCCATGGACCGAATCAACGATTGGTCTGGTGCAGTGACAATGCCCGCCCCCACGCGGATCCTAGTGATCGACAACTATGACAGCTTTGTCTATACGCTGGTCGGCTACCTGCGCGAACTCGGTGCCGAAACGACCGTCGTGCGCAATGACGACGTGACGGTGGCCCAGGCCATTGAACTGGCCGAGGCCCGGGACGGTGTCCTGGTCTCCCCCGGCCCCGGGACGCCCGGCGAATCCGGGGTCTGCATCGATCTCATCCGTTGGTGTGGTGAACACGCCAAACCGATGTTGGGGGTCTGCCTCGGACACCAGGCCCTCGCCGAGGCCTACGGCGGGGTCGTCACGCACGCCGAGGAACTCATGCACGGCAAGACCTCGTCGGTCCATCATGGAACCCACCCGTTGTTCCACGACATCAGCAATCCGTTCACGGCCACCCGCTACCATTCCCTGGCGGCGGTCCGCGCGTCGATCCCGGATGAGTTGGAGATCATCGCCGAAACCGATGGTGGCGTCGTCATGGGTCTGGCCCACCGCGAGGCCCCCCTATGGGGCGTCCAGTTCCACCCCGAGTCGGTGCTCACCGAAGGTGGGTACCACATGCTGGGGAACTGGCTGGAAGCACTCGGCCTCTCCGGTGCGGCGGCCCGCGCCGAGAAATTGAGCCCGTTGATCACCGACTGATCCGGCCACACCTGGCCACTGTTCCGCCCAGCCCCCACCTCGGCAAGGAAGCGGCGTTTCCTGGACGGGACAGCGGCTAGGGGGAGGGTTCGGCTGCCTTCGAGGACTTTGACGCCTTCTTGGAGGCCTTGGCCGACTCGGACGCAGCCTTCTCCGATGACTTCTCGGCCGCCTTCGAACTCTTTGAACTTTCCTTCGCCGACTCCTTGGACTCCTTGGAATCCGATCCGGGTTCGGATTCGGACGGTGGAGCAGAGGGGGATTCCTCCGGTTCCGGCTTCTTCGCGATCTTGACCCTCACGGTGCCGTCCTGATCCAGATCCTTGCCACCCACGGGAGTCTGTTCGATGACGCTATCGACGGGCTTGGAGCTCTCCTTTTCTTCGGATTCGAGTTGCAACCCGACGGCGTTGTCGGAGAGGACCTTGCGCGCCTCGTCCACATCCAGGCCGATGAGCGAAGGAACAGTGACCTTGCCCGTGGAGAGCGTCAGTTCGATCAGACTGCCGGTCTTGACCTTCTCCCCCAGCTTCGGATTCGTCCCGATGAGGCTGCCCAGTTCCACGGTCGCCGTGTTCTCGCGCTTCACATCGTCGGAGACGTCCAAACCCAGCCGTTCCAGCGTGCTGCGCACGGTGGCCTCCGACTGGCCGGCCAGGTCCTTGGGCAGGGTCACCTGTTCGGGGCCCTGAGATACCAGCAGTTGGACCTCGGAGTCCTTGCGTGTCGAGGAGCCGGCCTTCGGGTCGGTTCCCACCACGGAGCCGGAATCGACGTCGTCGTCGTAGACCTCCTTGGTGACGGGCTTCAGATTGGCGGCGTAGATCTTGTTCTGTGCATCGATCACCGACAAGTTCGATACGTCGGGAACGGGGATCATGGCATTGCGTTCCTGCTGGTCCTGGCTCCAGTTCCAGAAGAACCAGGCACCGAGGGCGATGACAATCACCGCCAGAATGGAAAAGACGGTGATCCATGCCCGTCGGCGCGACGTGCGTTGACGGTCGGCCTCGTCGGTCCGGGAGGGGCCCGAAGACCCGGCGAGCAAGGACTCTTGTGAATCGGTGGCGTGCACGGCAGGCTGTTTCCCGGTGTCCCCGGCCCCGCCGGAGCCCTCGGCGGCCAGAGCGGCAGTACGTTCCCTGCCCTCGTTCCCGGGGGGCCCGGAAGCGAGGGCCTGCGTGGGTGGTTCGGTGGTCAGCATCGCCTGGGTCGACATAGGCATGACGGCCAGGGCCTGGGTGGCATCGCCCAGATCCTTCGGAACGGGGCGGTCGTCCTGGGCCGCGCGCAACGCGGCAGCGAAAGCCGCGGCATCCTGATAGCGGTCGTCCCGGTCCTTCGTCAGTGCCGTGGAGATGACCTCGTCGATCCGAGGGCTGATTTCGGGGTTGTGGACGCTGGCGGCGACCGGCTTTTCACTCACATGCTGGAAGGCCACGGAGACGGGACTGTCGCCCGTGAAGGGTGGCCTGCCGGTGAGCAGCTCATAGAGGAGGCAGCCTGCCGAATACAGGTCGCTGCGGGCATCGACGGTTTCCCCGCGGGCCTGTTCGGGGGAGAAATACTGGGCCGTCCCCACCACGACTTGCGTCTGGGTCATGGTGGCCGAGGAATCGGACATGGCGCGGGCGATACCAAAATCCATGACCTTTACGGCGTCGTCGCCGGTGACCATCACATTGGAGGGCTTGATGTCCCGGTGGACGATGCCCATGCGGTGGCTGTATTCCAGGGCCGACAGGACGCCGAGCGTGTACCTGACCGAGGACTGGGGATTCAATTCCCCGGCCTTGGACAGATCACGCAGGGTCTTCCCCCGGACATACTCCATGACGATGTACGGCAGCTTGGTGACGTGGTCCCCCGAAGCATCAACATCCTCTTCGCCGGTGTCGTACACGGAGACGATGGCTGGATGGTTCAACCCGGCGACGGCCTGGGCCTCCCGGCGGAAGCGGGTCTGGAACACCGGATCGCGGGCCAGGTCGCGACGCAGCAGCTTGATCGCGACCTCGCGCCCGAGCCGGAGGTCGCGGGCATGGTAAACATCCGCCATGCCGCCGCGACCAATGAGGTCGCCGACTTCATAGCGGGCGTTCAGGATTCGGGGTTCAGTCACACATTTCCTCTGCACGCCTCAGCGTTAGTTGCCCGCGCCGGTCGGGGCGGCCTGCTTGAAATTTCCATTTGACCCCTTGTCGTCCTTGGCAGCGTCAGGGTTTTTCGAATCCGTCGGCTTGGTTGCTGGAGGCTCCGTGACCGGGGCCTTGGACGGTGCCGTTTCCTTGGGAGGTTCGGTCTGTTCCGAGGTGGTGGGGGCCTGCGTCGGCGGGGCAGGTGCGGAGCTACTGGCCTTGCTGCTGGAGGGCTTCGAGGATTTGCTGCTCGGAGCCGGCGTGGACTTCCTGGTCGGCGCGGGGGCCTTGGTCTTGGTCTCTTGCACCGGCGGAGGCGGAGGCGTGTTTTCCACCGGCAGCGGCACGGCGTAGCTCAGCTCGATCACGGTGCCGACCTTGACGGTACCGGTGGGGGAAACGGCAACGACCGAATTCTCCGGATCGCTGGCTTCCTTCTCCTTCGTCGACACCTCCAGGCCCAGGTCCTTCAATTCGGCCGAGGCCTTGTCGACGTCCATGCCGAGGTAGTCGTCAGCATCGACCTTGACGGTCTTCTGCGAGGACTGCGCGCTTGATGCCGGAGACTCGTTGCCGGTCTTGTCACCGGTGAACATGGGCACGAGCCACACCGCGAGCAAGGCCAGGACCACGATCACGATCAGGGGCCAGATCCAGGGGTTCCGCTTTTTCCGCGGAGGGGTCCCGGAACCGCCTGAGGCTCCGCCGGCGCCGGCCCCGGCACCAGCTGCGGCGCCGTCCTCGTCATCGGGATCCCAATCCTTGCTGGCGCCGAGGACCGAATTGAAATCCTGGTCGTCGTTGCCGGACCCGGCCCCGGCGCCCGCGGCGGCGGCGGCACCCTGGACGCGAGTGGCGTCAGCGTCGTCGTACTCCTTGCTGGCCTGCGGACCGCGGGTGGTCTGGTCGGAGACCATGGGCAAGGCACTGGTGCTCGGGGTCCCCGAACCCGCCTCTGGTGTCTGCGGGTTGGCCTGGGTGGGAGCATCTCCCACGTTGATGGCCTGCGTGGCGTCGCCACCGCCGGTTCCCAGGAACGGGATGATGCCCGGGACGGCGGTTTGGGCCGCCTCGAGGTTGTCGGCCCGGATGGCGTCGGCCGCCTCCGCCAGCTTCGTGGCGGTCTCCGGTCGTTCCGCCGGACTCTTGGCCAGCATCGACATGATCAAAGCCCGATATTTGGCCGGGATGGATTCATCGAGTGCCGGAGGGTTGTCGTTGACCTGGGCCAGCGCAATGGCGATCTGTGATTCGCCGGTGAACGGTCGACGACCGGCCAGGCACTCGTAGCCGATGACTCCGAGGGAGTAGATGTCCGAAGACCCGCTGGCCTGCTGCCCGGTGGCCTGTTCGGGGGCAAGATACTGGGCGGTGCCCATGACCTGCCCGGTCGCGGTCAGGGGGACCTGGTCGGCGATGCGTGCAATGCCGAAGTCGGTGATCTTCACCCGACCATCGGGCAGGATGAGCAGGTTGCCCGGCTTCACATCCCGGTGGACCAGGCCCTGTGCATGGGCCGCGGCGAGGGCGCGGGCGGTTTGGGCGATGATGGACATGGTCCTGTCGGGGGACAGGACCCGTTCGCGTTCGATGATGGCGGACAGCGGCTGGCCGGGGACCAGCTCCATGACCAGGTAGGCCGAACCGCCTTCCTCGCCGTAGTCGAACACGTTGGCGATGCCTACGTGGTTCAACAATGCCGTATGGCGTGCCTCGGCGCGGAAACGCTGCAGGAAGCCGGGGTCGCCGGTGTATTCCTCCTTGAGGATCTTGATGGCGACGATCCGGCCAAGGATCTCATCGCGCGCCTTCCAGACCTCCCCCATTCCGCCGATGGCTATCCGCTCGGTCAGTTGGAACCGACCGCCCAGGGTGATACCCGATGTAGGCCTCACTTATTGAACACCGCCTCTAGCATCTTCTTCAGGTTTGGACTGGTCAGGTTGTGGCCGGTCTCGTAGTCGGTCTTTTCTATGACAATGGTGACAGCGACCTCCGGGTCATCCGCCGGGGCGAAGCCGGTGATCCACGAATTGACGCGTTTGGTCCCATCTCCGAGTTGCGCCGTGCCGGTCTTCGCCGCGATGTCCAGCCCGGGGATGTCTGCCGTGTAGGCCGTCCCGCCCTTGAGTGGTGCGCGCATCAATTCGGTCACCTGGTTGGCCACCTTCTTGGTCGTTGCCGTACTGAATTCCTCGGGCTTCGGTTCTTCCAGCACGCTCAGATCCGGAGCGGTGACCCGTTTGATCAGGTTCGGCTTCATGATGACCCCGTCATTGGCGATGCCCATGGCGACCATGTTCATCTGCAGGGGCGTGGTCTTGACGTCGAACTGTCCGATCGAGGACAGGCCCAACTGGTCCGGAGTGAGATCGCTCGGGAATTGGCTGGGGGTCACGCGTTGCGGGATCTCCAGTTGCTGGCCGAAACCGAAACGTTCGGTGACGTCGCGCAAGGCGTCCTGCCCGACCGCCTCGCTCATGGCCACGAATGGCGTGTTGCAACTCTGGGCCACGATGAATTCGAGCTTGGCCCGGTTCTGGTTCGCGCAGATGCCCTGGTCGAAGTTGTTCACCTTCGTCGAAGTGCCCGGCAGAGTGATCGACGTCGGATTGTCGTAGACCGAATCAAGGTCGTACTTCCCCGATTCCAGGCCCGCGACCAGGTCGAGGATCTTGAAGGTGGAACCCGGTGAGATCAGATTGTTGATGGCCGGGTTGATGTTCGGGCTCAGTCCGTTCGTCTCGAGGATGTCCGCCATGTTCTTCGAGGCGATCTTCCCGCTATGCACGGCCAGGAGGTTGGTGTCATAGCTGGGCTTGGACACCATGGCCAGGATGTTTCCCGTACTCGGTTCGGAGACGATGATGGTCCCCTGCTGTCCGTCGGGGATCAGATTATAGGCCGTCTTCTGGAGAGCCGGGTCGATGGTGAGCTCCACGGAGGCACCCTCGGTGGATTGACCGGTCAACAAGTTGACCATGCGGTTGTAGAACTGCGAGTCGCTCTGCCCGTTGAGCTCGTCGTTCATGACGCCTTCGAGGTGGTTGGCACCGTAGGTCAGCGAGTAGAAGCCGGTCAGGTGCGCATACAGTTTCGGGTCGTGGTACACGCGTTGGTAGTCGAATTGGTCATCGGAGGCGACGGATTCGGCGATCGGTGTTCCGTCGACCAGCAAGGCACCACGGGCCAGATCGAAGTTCTTGTACAGCTGCCGGGTGTTGAGCGGATTGGCGTTGAGGTCCTTGACCGCGAAGAACTGGATGTAGCTCAGGGCGCCGAAGATCAGGACGAAGAGGCAGACGATGGCGATCCACACGTGGCGTATGGCGGTGTTCATGCGGTGTCCCCCTTTCGCGGTGGCGTGGCTACCTTGGCTTGTGCCTTCTTGGCGCGGCGCCGGGCGTCTTCCTCTTCGCGGGCCTTCGCCTTCGCGCTGATGTCTGGTCCGGCCGCGGCCATGTCCCGCTCGTTGAGCGGTCCCGTGAGGGCTGGTCTCCGGGAATTATGGGAGACCAGGAGCAATAGGGCGACGATGATCCAGTTGGAGAGCAGGGAGGACCCGCCCGCCGACATGAAGGGCGTGGTCAGCCCCGTCAATGGAATCAACAGAGTCACCCCTCCCATCAGGACGAAGCACTGTAGGCCGATGGTGAAGGAGAGGCCGGCGGCGAGCAGTTTGCCGAAGGCGTCCCGGCTGCCGAGGGCGGCGCGGATTCCACGGCTGATGAGGATGACGAACAGCAGGATGATGGCCACCAGGCCGATGAGACCCAGTTCCTCACCCAGGGCGGCGATGATCATGTCGGAGTTGGCCAGGGGGACGAAGTCGGGTCGTCCATTGCCCAGGCCGGTACCGAACAGTCCGCCGTTGGAGAGCCCGAAGAGGCCTTGGACGATTTGCCGGCTCCCGCCGTACTGCTGGTCGTAGACGGAGGGGTCGAAGGCGTGGAGCCAGGAATTCAGTCGCAAGGCGACGTGCGACATGAATTGCGCGGCAAAGAACCCGGCGACGACCACCATGACCAATCCGATGATGATCCAGCTGATACGCCCGGTCGCGACGTAGATCATGACCATGAACAGGCCGAAGAACAGGATGGATGAACCGAGGTCGCTCTGCATCACCAGCACGCCGATGCTGAGCAGCCAGGCGACGATCATGGGGCCGAGGTCCCTCGCCCGGGGGAGCTGCAGGGGACCGATCTTGCGGCCGGCCAGCAGGATCAGGTCCCGGTGGGTCGAGAGGTAACCGGCGAAGAAGAGCGCCAGGGTGATCTTGGCCAGCTCACCGGGCTGGAAGGAAAGGGGCCCGATGAAGATCCAGATGCGGGCGCCGTTGATGACCTTGCCCAGGCCCGGCACGAGTGGCAGGAGCAGCAGGAGGGCACTGATGACCAGGAACGTGTAGGGGGCCTTGCGCAGGATGCGGTGGTCGCGAACCAGCCATAGCGTGGCGATGGCAGCGGCCATGGCAAGGCCGGTCCACAACAGTTGGCGGGTCGCCGCATCGTCGTTGTTGGCCAGATCCAGCCGGTGGATCATCGCGATCCCTATCCCGTTGAGCGCCACCACGCAGGGAAGAATGATCGGATCGGCATACTTCGCCCAGATCCTCAGCACGATATGCATGACCAGGGCCATGCCGGCCAGGACGGCTCCTTGGGTGATGAACCCTTCGTCGAAACCATCCGTGTTGCTCAAGCTGACCAGGTAGTTGGCACCCACCGCGACGGCCAGGGCCAGGATCAGCAACACCAGTTCGGTATTGCGCCGTGGGATGGGCGCGGTCTCTAGTTCCGGGGTTTCGCTCACGGTGTCACCTCCTGACAATAATTGGGCAAGCCCGGCGGCGAGTCGGCGGACTGCGGATCGGCCGGTACCACGACCGGACAGGCCTGTTTGGCGCTGATGACCAGTTCGGTCACGATGTCCTGGGCATGGGCGAGATCGCGGGCCGCCAAGGAGTTGCGCAACCTCTGTTGCGTGTAGGAGGGCAGGGCCTGCGTGGGTATATGCGTCACGGTGTCGACATGGGAGAGCTTGATGGGACCCAGATCCTGTGACACGCCGTTGTAGATGGCCACCTTGCCGTCGTGATCGGCCACGTAGTACTGCGTTTGGGTCCAGGCGAACCCGAACCACAAGACGGAAACCAGGATCAGTCCCATCAGGGTCAGGAAGGTCGGGATGAGCCACCCCCGGTTCAGCGGGCGACGCATGGGATCGAATTCGCGGTCCTCCGGCACCTCGTCGGGCTCGGAAGCCTTATGGGTCAGGATCGCGGCGGCCCGCTTCTCCGCCGACCGTTGGGTGACCATCGGGATTTGTCCGGTCTGGGTGGCCAGGGCGGCCGCGCCGACTAGGGCATGGGGGCGAATGGACATCTCGTGGCGGATGACGGCTGCGCTGGCCCCGAGATCGCCTTGCTGGGCGACCTGGAGTTGGCCGGTATCCGGGGCGGGTTCGAGACCGGGGTCAACCCCCGGGGCGTCGTCGTCGGCATTCTCAGCGACTTCGACCATCACGATGGTGACGTTGTCGGGGGAGCCATGCTGGAGGGTGACCTCGACCAATGCGTCGACGGTCTGTTGCAACGAACCGGCGGTCCGCACGATGCGCTCGGTGATGTCGTCGGGCACGACGGCATTGAGGCCGTCGGAGCATAGGAGCCAGCGCTCCCCCGGGGCGATGGGGAACTGGTCGATATCCAGCTCGGGACTCGCATCGGAGTCGCCCAGGACCCGCATCAACACGTTCTTATGCGGGTGGTGCTCGGCTTCCTCGGGGCGTATGCGGCCCTCGTCCACGAGCCGTTGGACGAACGTATGGTCCTTGCTGACCTGTTCGAAGACATCATCCTTGAGCCGGTAGGCGCGGGAATCGCCGATATGGGCGTATTGGAAGCGGTCCCCGGTCAGCAGCAGGGCCGTGACGGTGGTGCCCATCCCGGAGAGCTTCGGGTTCGCGCTGACCAGTTCGTTGAGGATCGAATTGGCGGTCTGGATCTCGTCCGGCAGCACCGTTTCCACGTCGACCGTCCGGTCCTGGTCCAGATGCACCAGATCCAGCACGGTCGATGCCGAGGCGACGTCCCCGCCGACATGTCCGCCCATGCCGTCGGCCACGACCGCCAGATAGCGGCCGGCATAGCCGGAGTCGTCGTTCTTGGCGCGGACCAACCCCACATCCGACCGCGCTGCGAACCGCAACGTGAGCGCCATACTACGGCCTCAACTCCATGACGGTCTTGCCGATCCGGATGGGCTGGCCGATCTCCACCGGCTGGGCTCGGGTCAACTGGTTCTCCCCCAGATAGGTGCCGTTCGTCGAGCCGAGGTCCTCGATGAACCAACGGCTGCCCTGCGGGAATAATCGGGCATGTCGCCCGGAGGCGTAATCGTCCTCGAGGACGAGTGTGGCCTCCTGGGCCCGCCCCAGCAGGATGGGGCTGGCCGCCAGATCCAGGCTCGTCCCGCTGAGTGGTCCTTCCAGGATGGCCAGGGTTCGTGCCGCCTTCTTGGCCGGTGGCGCCGGTTCGGGCGCCAGTTCGGGGTTCTTACGGACCTCGCGTGCCGTCGGCTCGCCGGTCTTCGCCCGCTTGCCGATGGACAAGTCCCGACGCAGCGCGGCGATGATGCTCATGATCAGGATCCACAACAGGATCAGGAACCCGAGGCGTAGGGCGGTCAGGAAGAGGTCGCTCATGCGCTGTCTCCACTCGATCGGGGGACCAGCCGGTACGTGATGCGGGTGCGCCCCATGGCAATGATGGAGCCATCGAAGAGTTCCTCGCGGTCGACGACCCGTTGGCCATTGACGTAGCTGCCATTGGTGGACCCCAGATCCACGGCCCACGCCCGGGAACCCTCACGAACGACTTCGATATGGCGGCGCGAGACCCCGGGGTCCTCGACCGGGATGTCGGCGTCGGCGGAGCGGCCGAGCACCACGGAATCGGCATGCAGCCCATAGCGCTGGCCATTGATGTCCAGTACGGCCTGCTTGCTCGGCGGTGGACGTGGTGGAGCGCTCGGAGCCGGTGGCGGGGCGGAGGCCGCGGCGGGGGCGGTCGTCTTGTCCATCGTGGCGTCGATGGAGAAGCTGCCGGATTTGGTGTCGTCGTCACGGTGGAAGGAGACGGTGACCGGGCCCTGCAACGTGTACTGCTGCGAGCGTGCGTGCTTGACGGCGGCATCGCAGAGTTCCTCGGCCAGGGTGGCGCCCCACTGCTTGGCGCGTTCGAAATCGGCCGCCCCCAGCCTGACCTTGAAGGAGTTGGGGGCCAGGGTGCGGCCCTGGGACAAGGTCAGCGTCCGGTTGTCCATCTCGTTGCGAAGTTGGCTGGCGATCTCGACCGGCTGAACCTCGGAGGAGCCCGATCCCCGGAAGACGGTGCTCACCAGCTTTTCGAGACCGCGCTCGACATTGTCGACCAAACCCATGGGCGCTGCTCCTCTCGAAGTCGGTTGTCCTGTACGCCGCTCCGGCCACGGCGCGTGACGAAACAGCCGGCCCTGAGGCCTGTGCCATTCCGATACTACTTGTCATGCCACCGAAACGTCCGACGGTGCAGGCCTCTCTTCCATAACGCAACGAGATTTTCGGGGTATTTGGTTCCCCGGGGTGCGGCTCATCACACCATGGGACCCGATTAGGTGATGCCCCGGCAGCATGGTTATGATTGTTCTCGCTGTTCAGGGGAAACCCGAAACAGTAACTTGCGCGAGTGGCGGAATAGGCAGACGCGCTGGCTTCAGGTGCCAGTGCCCGCAAGGGCGTGGGGGTTCAAGTCCCCCCTCGCGCACTTAATGAGCGATGTTGTAACCCCGGACTTAAGAAACAGGTCCTGGGTTGCAACATCGCTCTTTTCGTTGGTTTCTGACCGCTGGTCTGCCCAGGCGATGGCCTGTTCCAGAGTGTTGTCGTCGAGGATGGCCTCGAAGGGTGCCGCGGTATCGACGGTGAGGCTCCCGCCTTCATCGAGGTAGATGCGGCTGAAGAACGTCTGATTCGCGAGCCGCTTGTTCTGCTCGTCGCAGCGTTCATAGATGCTGGCGAAGTCTCGGGCAAGGTCAAGTGCCCCGTCGATGAGGTCGCGGGCACCTTGGTAGTCGTTGTGATGCTCGGCGATCTGCGCTTCGATGCCGTCGAGTTCAGCGCGAAGCCGGGTCTGGAACTTCTTTAACTGGTCGAGGCTGAGCGCGTCTGCGAGATGCGCTTCAAGGAGTTTGTCCTGCTCGGTGAGGATCTGCTTGCGGCGTTCGGTGAGATCACGGATGGACTGGTTGGTGCCTGCCGTGAGCTGGTCGAACTCGTGGGTGAGCATGCCGCGCAGCGCGTCAGTCATCGCGGGAGTGAGCGTGATGCGCTGATAGTAATCGGCGACGAGCTGCTCCACCCGGTCCACCGGCGCGGAGGGCATTATGCAGTCGGTGCGTTTGTTGTTGCGGCCGAGGCAGATGAAGTACGGGTAGATGTTCCCGTGCCGGTTTTTCGCGTGGATGATGGTCATGCGTTGACGGCATCGCCCGCAGTAGAGGGTGCCTTTCAGGTAGTGGTCGTGTTTCTGGGTGCGCACGCCCGACTGGGCGTGTGAGCGGAGCATCGTCTGTACTTGGTACCAGACTTCGGGTTCGATCAGGCGCTCGTGCGCACCGTCATACCTGACGCCTCGGTAGACGACGTCCCCTTTGTAGTAGGGGTTCTGCAGCATCCGATGCACCGTGGATATCCCTAAGGGTCGGGCTTGACGCTTCGGGGTTGGAACGCTGCGCAGCCCTTTCTTGGTGAGTTCTTTGCAGAGCTGCGCGAGACTGTAGTTCCCGGCTGCGTAAGCGGTGAATGCCCATTTGACGAGCGCAGCTCGTTTCTCATCTATTTTGATGCCGCGCACTTCTCGGCCGAGTTCGTCTCGGTGCAGGGTGTTGAGGTATCCGAGCGGTGCACGCATCGGGGTTCCCCCGGTGGACGCTTTCTGGACGAGGCCCTTCATGACCTCGTTGGCGAGGTTGACTGAGTAGAACTCCGCGATGGAGGACATGATCCCGTGGAGCAGCATTCCCGATGGGGTCTCATCAATGTTCTCGGTCGCTGACACGAGAGTGACGCCTGCCTCGCGGAGTGCGAGGTGGATCTCCACATCGTCGGCACGGTTGCGGGCAAGCCGGTCGACCTTGTGGACGATGCAGTACGCGACCCGGTGCGCTCGCACGTACGCGATCATGGCCTTGAGCGCAGGGCGGTCTGCTTTCTTCGCGGACTCGCCCGCATCAACAAATTCCTTCACCACAGTCGCACCGATCGAGTCGGCTTTGGCATAGTTTGCGGCACGCTGTGCAGGGATGGAGAACCCTTCGTCGTGTCCGCCCTTGGTGGCTTGCTCCTTCGTGGAGACACGCAGATAGGTAATGGCAGGCGCGAGAGCGATATCAGTGATTTTCGTAGGTGGTGTCAGTACCGGGTCGGCGATGAGAGACATGGGATCCTCTTTTCTCCCGCCGACAGGTTCACGGCGGTTCGTGATGTTACCTTCCTTCCGCAGTGAAATCCGGGTCAGAAGCTGGTTTCAACACCTCGGGACGAGGGATGACCGGAGGGTCGTGTGCGTCACGTCGGCTGTTGGCCTCGGCAAGGGTGTAGCGTACGAAAAGCTCGGTGAGCAAGGTCATGTTCGGACGAGTCCGATGCACCACCTTGATCCCATAGGAGCGCTCCGCCTGCGGCACGTAGTCACTCGTCCGTTGGTACGGCTGCTTTCTACGTGCCATCGTCGGACCGCATCTCTTCAGCGAGCACTCTCCTGATGACCGCATCCTGCTCGGCCAGCCGACCCGCGACTTGCTCAGCGACGAACGAAACGAAATCGTCCATGCGTTTGGCCACTGGTCGTTCAGTGGTGTCGGGTTCGGTCCAGTCCTCGGCTTCACCCCCGGGCCAAGGCGTGATCCTGGTGGGTCGGTCGCGGTCGAGGCGGGTACCGGAAATCGTCACCCAGTCGCGGAGGCGTTCCCGGGCGACGGCGAAGTCGTGATGCCAGGCAAGGGCCTGGTTCCCTTTGGCTTGCGGGTCGAAACAGAACAGCCAATACTGCCGCAGTGCCGAGAGCTCCCAGAGCAGTTCCGGGTGGCGGTGCCACATGGGTGGCACCACTTGGGCGGGCAGGCCGTAGGTGTGGCGGAGCCAGTCGACCCAGGCGTTCAGGTCGAGGAGTTCGTGTTCGAGATCATCCGGTGGCAAGGTGCGCCAGTTGATCGGGCGCGGCACCCCGGCCAGGGTCGCGGAGAGATCGTTCACATACGCCTGCTTCGAGAGCTGCCGGACCTTCGCTTCGATCTCCGGCGGCAAATCAGATAGGTCGACACCATCAAAGTCAGGCTCAGGCTGGGGTGTGTCAGGTGGGGTGTTTTCGGGGTTCATGAGAAGCTCCATCGGCGAAAGAGACGTGCGCACCGGGACTGTGCGCGAAACGAAAAGTCGGGTGCGGCGACCAGGTGGAGGTGTGCGGGGGTACTGGTCGCCGCACCCGGGTCATCGGGCCAAAGCCTCCCGGTGAGCGGTGCTGTCGCTGACAGCTGCGGCAGGTTCGGGGTCCAGCTGCGCTTCTCGCTCCGCGAGGGCCTGCTGCACCTGTTCCCGTGCCGGGGCGTCCTGCTGCGCGGTATCGCGTTCGGGGCCGCTGCGGTCAACGGTGTAGCGGGTGATGTTGTTGTCATGTCCGATCCGGGACGCGACAAACTGTTCGCGGTCAGTTCCTTCGTTGCCGATGTAGCTGCGGGTTTCACCCTCAGCGATGAAGTTGTCGCCTTTACGGAACTGCTCATGCGCACGCTCGGCGGACTTGCGGAACATCACGAGGTCCGTGAAAGACGGATCCAGGTTCGTGAACGTACCGTCCTCTTCGAACCTGGCCTGCGGCTGCCCGACACGCATATACAAGCGGGCATCACCTTTACTGGTGAAGGTCAGCTCCGGGTCGGATGCGACGAACCCCGAGAGGGATTCCTTCGTGCGAATAGTCATCAGATTCACTCCTATCGGTCACCGCCCCCGCAGAATTGCTGGGACTACCCAACAGGTACGACCCCGACCCGGACTATCCGGCCCCGCCTCGGAGCGCCTGCTCAATCTCGGATCGATCCGCGCGGAGCTGCTTCACGTCGGCACGGTTCGGCCAGGGCCGGAGGTTCGTGATGATGGGCCGAGCAGTACGGAGCATCACCACCCCGGTCCCGAACGGCAGCGTGCGCAGCACATCCGGCGGGAGGATCGGGACCCGGCGAATTGACCGCTGGCTCGAGTGCGCCCCATACGCGTCAGTGGTCACCGAATCAGTGGTCTCGTCACGGTCCCCGATGAGCGTGGACAGGTCTTGCAAGTCGCGACTGTTGGAAGCACCGCCGAGGATGATCTTCACGATTGACGCGTCCCAGATCGCGTTCGCCTGGTTCTCGCCCCACTTCTCCCGCGCCTGCGCGAGCGATTGCAACACCGGCAGCGGGGTGATCCCCGTGCCACCGCCTTCCGCCATCAACGTCGGCAGACTGGGCAGCGGTGCGAGGTTCCCGATCTCGTCAAGGGCGAGCAGCAGCGGTGGGTCCATGCGGGCTCCGGGCGAACGGGCGGCGATCTTCCTCGCCGTTTCAATGAGGTCCTCAATGAACGCCGCCACCAGCGCCGACGACGCACCAGCACCCGCCCCCGTTGCCAAGAGGTAGAGGGTGCCGTTGCCGAGCAGGAATGCTTCCGGATCGAACTCCTCACCCGGGGCCGGGGTGACGGCATCGAGGACGCGCGGGTCGGCAAGAGCAGAGAACGCGAGGGAGACACCTTGCCAGATCGAATCCCTCGTACGCGGGTCCGCCTGCACCATCGCATCCAGCGAATCCGCCCACCCCTCTGCGGCTCCCGGGTGGGAGGAAAGGATACGGACGGCGTCAGCGGCGAGAGTCGGGTTCAAAGCCCACTGGTACAGCGTCTTCGCATCCCGCCCATCGAGAGCTGCCGCATGTAGAAGCCCTTGGATTGCGGCGGTGGTTTTCCCTTCCCAGAACCCCGCATCTTGCACACCCCCGAAGCCGGTGGCAGTGGCGAGACCTTTCGCGCGGATCATCGCCGTCAACGGATCCTGACAACCCCGCACCGGCGACCACCGCATCCCCGCAGGCAACCCCGGTGCGAGCTGCTGCGGATCGAACACCGCCACCTTCCCCTTCCGTGCCCGCGCATGCAACGTCGCAGTGAGATTGTCGGGGCGGGTGGAAGTCGTGATCACCGCGCTGGGTGCGTCGAGGATCGCGTTGATCACGACGTGCAGGCCTTTGCCTGAGCGGGGCGGGCCAATCAGCAAGATCGAATCTTCGACCGTGGCCCACACCTGCCCGCCCTTGCCGGTACCGAGGAGATAGCCAACATCCCCAGGAGCAGCGTTCCCGGTCAGTGATGGCCGCAGCGTGGTCGCCTTCTTTACGAGGGCTTTCGCGGAGGCGACTCGGGCGACCTCGGCGGCTGTCGCGGTCCCGGCGAGCCGGTGCGGATCCGTCTTCGAACCGGCCTGGTGGATCGCCCGCCAGACGAAGAAGCCCGCCGTTCCGAGGATCCCGAGGAGCAGGGTGACGATGGCCCAGTAGAGGATCGGGTTGAGGCCATCAGCGCCGAGCGCCGCCCCCGGATCGGCAGGTGTGGCGAGGACGCCGACCCCGGCGGTGAACCCAGCGGTGGGCTCCGGGAGTCCAGTAAGGAACGCGGCCACGCTACCTGCGACGCGGAGCAGTCCAGTGAAAGCTGCCGCGGCGATGAGCGCGCCGAGGGCGAGGTTGATGAAGAGGTCGTTTGCGGGTTTCGCCTGCACCGGGCCTGACATGGCGGGCACCTTCCTGACCTCGCGACAGTGTGCGCGGGGTCAGGACAACAGGTACGAGCGTGCGCCGGTCAGTCGATGCGCTGCACAGAGGTGGTGCCAGAGATCCGTCCCAGCAGAATCACCTCACCCGTCACCACCGGTGTCTCGCCGCGATCCAGCAGCACGCGGGCGGACCCGGTTGGTCCTGCGGAGGTGTGGCGGATCACGAGGGCGAGGGCGACGTCTTCGCCGGGCACGAATCCGTTCGCGGTGAACTCCCAGAGGCTCGGCGGGGTGACCGTCGGGGGCGCATCTGCTGGTGGTGCGAACGATGATCGGGGTGCGGGTGGGGTGAGGATATCGGCGTGAATGCTGCCGTCCATTTCCCGCACCTCCACCCGAGTCGGTGACCCGAGCCGGGCAACAAGCTCGGTGAGCGTCTGCGCGATGTCACTGCGCCGGATCGGGGTTGCCGAGAGCTTGTCACCATTGATCGTGGCGATCAGCGTCTCGGCGTTGATGGCTTCGAGCAGGATCTGCGGAAGCACCGCAGGCACCACGACAGGCTGTTCCGGCGTTGCGGCTGGCGGGTGCTGTGGGGTTCGACGGTCACGGCGCGAACTCATCCGTGCACCTCCTGAACCAGGAAAATGGTCACGGCGGAGGGTATAGGGACTCTGATTCTTGGGCTCATGACAGGAAGGTGCGCTGCCCACCATGCCGTTCCACACCCGGTGCGGTGAGGGGGTCAACGGTGAGCGCCTGTTCCCGTTCGGCAAGTGTGTGGGTGGTTTTCGCCCAGTCCTCGGCGAGGCCCAGCAACTGGGCATAGTCGCCGGGTGCGACTTCACCATGCGCGAGAGATACCCACGGACAATCGCCGTCTGGTTGCCGAACTCGTGCCTGCGAGTCCCACGTCCACGAGGTCGCAATCCGCTCGTCGTCGGACCAATCGGTGTCCGTGTATTGCTCCTCGATCGCGAACCGGGTAATCTCGCCTGCTTCCGGATACAGCACGAAGTGACCAGCCCCGAACGTGACCGGATCCTCCCAGGCGAGAAAGACGTGCTCCTCGTACCGTTTCGCAATCTGCTCCAACCCGCCGACCAACGCTGTCGTCCGCTCGACAAGTTCTTCATCCGATAGCTCACTCATCACACCACCACCGCTGACAGCACACACGAGATGTGCCCTTGGGCGGGTGCGTCTTGTACGCTCATGACCCGCCCTCAACCTGGCCAGAATCCGCATGATTCCGCGGATTCTGCGACATTCTTTGGGTGGTGTCGAAGGCCCGCAGCTCCTCCGGATGGAGTTGATGCTGCACGACATAGCTAGATTCCTTGATCCGCCACAGCCCCTGCCCGGTGCCCAGACTAGGGAGCAGTTTCTGCTCCGTCCCGGTCAATCCCAGGGTCTTACCGGTAGTTCCGATCTGGTCGGACTCCTGCCGGTAAATAATCCGCGACTCTGCGTTCGCCAGCAGGGAGTTCGCGAGGGAACGCATCGCGGAGCCTTGATCGCCGACGTTGTCGAGGTCGGTAAGTTTGTGGAAGATCAGGAGATTCGCGATGCCGTAATGGCGGGCGAGCCGCCAGTGCGCATCCATCCGCTTGAGCAACGCGGGGTGTGACATCAACCGCCACGCCTCGTCGTAGACGACCCACCGCTGGCCGCCGTTGGGGTCCAGCAGCGCCGATTCCATCCACGCCGACGAGCAGGTCATGAGCACGCTGATCAGGGTCGAGTTCTCCACGACGCGAGACAGGTCTAGCGTGATCATTGGCAGCGTCGGGTCAAACGTGACAGTCGAGGGTCCGTCGAAGAGTCCGGCGAGGTCACCGGAGACGAGGCGGCGCAGTGCGTGGCCGACGAGGCGACCGTCTTCTGCGAGGCGTTCGTCATCGCCCGGGTCCGGGGTGAGGATCCGGTCGACGACCATCGGGAGGATCGGCACAGATGCCGTCGCGACAACAGCTTGGAGCGCGATATCGATCACCGTGTGTTCCAGCGGTGACAACGATCGCTCCAGTACGGTCTCGGCGAGTGCCCCGATCAGGTCACGGCGGCGAGAGGCAACGGTGGAGGCCCATTCCGGGTCGGAAAGCCCGCCGGGACGGTAGCCCTCATCGAGGGGATTCAGGCGGTTGCGGAGCCCGTGACCGAGGATGATGGCTTTCCCACCTACCGCCTCAGCGACGGCCGTGTGCTCACCTTTCGGGTCGCCGGGCACGTAGACGCGGCGACCGAACGGGATCGACCGTGTGTACAGGCTCTTCGCGAGGGATGATTTTCCGGAGCCGACGATGCCTGCGAGGACGAGGTTCGGGGCGGTGATGATGCCGCGCTGGTAGAGCACCCACGGGTCGTACACGAAACTGCCGCCCGAGTACATATCCTGCCCCACGAACACACCTTGCGACCCGAGGCCGCCCTCGGCGAGGAACGGATACGCGCCCTGCAAGGTCGCGGAGGTGTCCTGATGCGTCGGCACCCGAAACCGGCGGTACGAACGCAACGCCGCTGGCCCCGCTTCTCCGCCTTTGGGGAGGTAATCGGTGGAGCGGGCGGCAGCGCGTTCGGCAGCGATTTTCGCTCGCTCCGCTTGCCACTGGGCAGCACGGTCGCGGGCGATCACCTGCAGGGCTGCCCGTTCCCGAGCCTTGCGTGAACGACGTTTTCCTTTCCCGTCCTCAACGAGGACTGTGGAGTAAAGCTTCTTCGACTCTCGGTTGTTGCCCATGTGCCTGTTCCTCTCAACGGTTCACCTGAGAGGTGCGCATGCGAAGAACCAATCCAGTCAGAGATAGAGAAAGCCTCAGCGATTCTTATCGCGATCCAGCATCACTGGTAAGTGCCACTCGGGTATGCAGATCTGACGATCCCAGATCATGTCCCGCCCTTATTCCAACAGGCTGAAGCTGGCCTCAACATGAGGGCAGGACCGTTCAATGCTGCCGAGAGTCGAGGCCCTATTTGAGTGATCGGAGTGCGCGAGCAGTGATGCGGGTGGTTGCGGCTGTTGGGCTTTCCACGCGCCAGCGTTCGCAGAGTTCTCTCGCCCATTCGGGGTTCGTTTTCGCCGCGTCATTGATCCAATTGGCAACGGAATCCTGCACATACCGCGAAGGATCTGATCGAAGCGGTTCCAGGAGGGGTTCACCAATTGCTGGGTTCTGTTTGAGCGCAGCGATATGGCTGGCCCACACCCCGCGAGGGCGGAGGGATTCACTGGCGAAGCGGCGGAGGTTCGCGGACTCCTCCCGAGTCCACGGAATGAGTAGCTCGATCGATCCGGGGAGGTCGCTTGTAAGGCGAGGCCGCACCGCCATCCAAACCCATTCGCGTACGGTGAAACGTGGATCATCGGCGAACGGCTGAATTGCTAAGAGCAGCGTCTCAGCGTCCAGCGTCGTGTCTGCAGCAATCGCGAAGCACATCCAGCCACGCACCGTATCCGAGGGGTGTACAGCAAGCGCGTCGCGGGCCTCGACTGGGAGGTGCTGGTGTAACGCTGCACCGATCGCTGCCATACGTTTCAGGATGCCCAGGCTCTGCGCGGTCTCGACAGCTTCCGTGAGTTCAGCAGCAGCATCGGGAATGGCTGCCCGCAACAGGACGCGGTGATCGATCGCTAACGCCTCGGTCAAGGTTCTCGCTTCAACCCGACCGGCGTTCAGCCCGACGAGATGATCCACCGCAATCTCACTCATCCGACTGGCTCCCGCGCTACTCATGCTCCGTACCCCGTCCCAGATTGTGTTGAATCGTGCTGAGCACCGTGATCGCTGCGGCGGCTTCGTCAGGCCCGATTCCTGCTGGCACCTGCTGGAGCCACGAACCATAGATGGGGCTCAGGCTGTCAAGCACCGCACGGCCCTGATCAGTGGCCTCTATCGTCAGCGAGCGACGGTCAGTGGGATGCGCGATTCGGCGAACGAGCTGCTGCCGTTCCAAACCATCGATGAGGCCCGTGATAGCCGCTCGTGAGATCCCCACCTGTTCCGCAAGCAGGGCCGGGGTCGCGGCTTCATGTTTCGCGGCGGCAAGGAGCACGGTCAGCCGCCCCTCGGACAGATCAAACTCCGAGAGCTTCGCAGCACAAGCACGATCGATCAACGCTGCGGTACGCAGCAGCGCCATGACAAGGTGTGCACCATGATCATGCTGCCCAGCATGATCCAGCAGCAGCTCATGCTTGGCACCCATTAGTGAATCCATAAACAGCAATACTATCAACCACTTAACTACTTGCAATTCTCATTCCTCTTACCGCGCGGCCCCTTCGAGAACTTTGCGACCGTCGAGCGTCAGCGGACTCAGATCCCGCGGCACAGCGGCAGCGCAGCCGCCACGAATGCTTGTGCCTGCTGGCCGACGAGACGTCGGGTCTCGCACGAAGCTTGGATCGCGGCTTGCTCGATCGCGGATACGGCGGCTTCGAGTTCGTCGTTACTGGCAGCGGAAACGGCGATGAGGCCGGTGTAGCGAAGCACCCCGTGCCCGGACGTGAGGTCGGCTTCCTGTTGCAGGACGTCCTGGTATTCGGCGGATTGTTGGGCATCTTCGATCTGCCCGACCCGCTGCCGTTGCGCGGCATCCGAGATGTATTCGGTCTTCTTCTTCCGAATATCCCGGGCTGCCTGGTCAGAACGGATCGGGTCACACAGCAGCGTGAACGAGCGCCGAATCCCCGACGAGAGCAACACGGGGGCAAGAAACCCCGGATACACCAGCGACCTCGGCCATTCAGAGATCCACAACACCGCATGATGGGCGCTGTCGGAGCGCAGCCCCTCCCAGGTTTCCTCCACGGCGACGGGACCGGCGGTCGCAAGGTCGTGCCCGATCGTCCCGGAGCGCTCTAGCGTCGCGGCAACTCCCGGATCGTACGCACTGCGGAGCATCACGGCGAGTTGACCGGGCGTGTACCACTCAGAGGGTTTCAAGTCCGCGGTGCGCAGCGCCGTCGTGAGGGTATGCATCTCCTGTTTCAACACTTCGGCTGCGCCCTTGAGTCCGCCACCTGCGGTGCGGATCGCGCGGGAGGCGGCACGCATGTCCAGGCTCAGGGAGATCGTGGAGATGTGCCGTTCCCCGGCCGGCCCTGCCCGGTCGATCAGTTCCCGGTAGGTGTTCGCGACCCAGGAACCGTCGTCGTTGCCGTGCTCGGCCCACCACTGCGACAACCCCGAACCACTGTCCGGCACCGTGCGCTCCAGCACCTGCAGGCGGGCGATGCGGGTGGAACGGCACGCGGTGGAAAGCACCCGGCCCCAGGCGTGAACCCGGCGCTCTTGTTCGCCCGGGTCGAGCAGGATAAACGAGGGGTGGGTGACTTCCAGCAGCGCCGTCAAGGTTTGGGCGTGCGGGTCGTGCACCATCACCGCACCGGATTCCTTGTCCTCGTACTGGCGTAGGGCTGCTGCGTCTCCCGGGAGGGCCAAGGTTCCTGCGGGGCGGGGTTTGACGATCTTGCGGCGGTAGCTGGTCTGCCGAGCCCTACTCCGCCACATCCAGTGCAGGGTGATCGGCACCCACTCGATCATCTTCCGGCCACCGATCGGCACCACAGCCAAAGCAAGTGCCGTTCCCCAGATCGGTGCCGTATACAGGGCGGCGGGTCCTCCGATGTAGAGGGAGGCGACGAATACGAGCACGGCGACGCTAACGGCGATCACCTGCGGGAGGGAGAGGCCGAGGATGATGCCGCGCCTTGTGAGGCGGGAGAATTTCACCGGGGACAGATCGAACTCGGTGCTGGATACGGTGGCCATAGCTACTCCTGGATGCGGGAACGGGTGTCGCCGGTCAGGTACGAGCAGCAACAAAGAAAGTGGCGGTGCGTGAGCGGGGTCTGGGTCAGGTCGCTGTCTGATCCAGACCCTTGTGCTCACGCACCGCCAGAGGGCTGTTGTCACCTCCTCTCGGGAACGTCTTGGGGGTCTATGGCTTCGGGTTCGCCCGCGGTGGCGGGGGTGCTGGAGAGGTGCGACCGGGATCCCTGGCAGGCGGAGCCTGGGACGGTGCAGACTTCGCGGGAGGAGCTGGCGGCGGCGACGACTTCGCGGGCGGTGACGCCGGTGGCGCTGACCGGTCAGGTGGCGGCGGAGCTGCCTGCCCTGCCGCTGCTGCGCCTGCGTGTCCTTCGGCGGTGCGGCCGATCGCGCCGCCGAGCTTCGGGCCTGCCTCTGCTGCGCCCTTGGCGACTTTCGCGCCCGCGACCGCGGCAATCCCGATCGGGCCTCCGGCAGCACCTGCCCCGGCTGCCCCTCCGGCAGCAGCCCCACCACCACCGGCGGCAGCACCACCACCACCGGCGGCAGCACCACCACCGGCGGCTGCGCCACCGCCTGCTCCACCTGTTGCGGTTGCACCTCCGGTACCGGCGCCTGCAGCGCCACTCGAGCCTGCGCTGCCGCCTCCTGCGGAGTTTTTGAATTCCGAACTCGGCGGTGCGGCTCCGCCGTCCGCACCCTTGCTGTCGCCGCCACCGCCGTCGAGGATCTTCTGTGGCCCGGCCCCATCGGCTTTCCCAGGCAGTGGCACGGGTCGGTTCATAGCTTGCTTGGATTCTTGCTCGGCGGACATGACGTGGTACATGTCGAAGCCGACGAAGCTGATGAACTTGTACACCATGTAGGGCGCGAACGCGGCGATGAACATCAGCACGATCCCCGCGATCGGATCCGCGATCGAGGACAGATCCATGTCGATCGGCGCGTTGACCTGGTTGATGGCGACGAGGAATACCACGACGATCACGAGCTTCGAGAAGATCAGCGCGAGCACGAAGGACGCCCATTTCCCGAACCAGCCCTTCGTCGCATCCCAGGACGCCCCGGACAGCGCGATGGGTGCCATGACGACGGCGACCAGGATGAGGGCTTTGCGAATCAGCAGGGAGAACCAGACGATCGCTGCCGCGCAGATCGCGAGGAATGACAGGAAGATCGTGATGATCGCGCCCGCGCCGGGGGCGGTGAGGGTGATCGCGGTGAGCCCTCCGACAAGGACGCCGATCTTCCCGCCCATCTCTTCCAGCGTGGTGCCGGTGGCCTGGATAATCCCGATCGAGAGCTGATCGACCACTTCCAGCAGGGTCGCGGTGAGGGTGATCACCAGGAACGACCCGAGCACCGATTTCGCAAGTCCCAGTGCTGCCCGGCCGAGGGATCCGGCGTCGCGGCGCACCAACCCGGTGATGAGTTGCAGGCAGAAGAAGATCAGCATTAAGAAGATCGCGATGCCGAACATCACGTTGTAGACGCCGATGTATCCGGCCCCGGTGATATCGACCAGAGTCGTGGAATCAAACAGCGCCCACACCCCCTGGAACAGCCAGGACGCGGCCTGGCCGATGGCCCCAGCGAGCCAATCAAACGGGGCCGCCACCAGGGTTGCAGCGGTTTCACCGACGGTGTCGCAGACGTTGCTGATGATGGGGACGTCACAGATACCAGCCACAACACCCCTCCCTTCGTAGGTTCGGGATACGGGTTAGGAGACGGTCTGGCCGACATTCCAAAAGAAGTTGATCAGCGTCACCGATGCGCCGGTGATGATCGCCGCGCCGCAGGAGATCAGCACCCCGACCTTCCCGCGGGACGCGAGGTGCGGGTTGGAGGAGTTCGACCCGAACCCCCACACCACCGCGGAGACAATCAGGGCGAGAACGGAGAGGATCAGGCCGATCGTCATCACCGCACCGACGACGGTGCGCAGCGCCCCGATCCCGGGCAGTCCCGAGTCGTTCGGGGTGATGTTGATGTTCGCGGGCAGGATCGTCGCGGCGGTGGTGAGCGTGTCGAGGACAGCAAGCATGATGGGGCTCCTTGTAGGCGATCGCCCCGCACTCGGTCGTGCGGGTCACTGGGACAGGTGCGTCGGCGCTCCACCGGTTCTCGTGGACGGGTTGTTCGCTGGCTGCGATTTCTCCTCGCTCTTGGGCGGTCACTTCCAGTTGTCTTCGAGTTGCCCCGAGCACAAGGTGTGCGCTGGGTAGTGAAGGAGAAAACATGTCTGCTACGCGAGAGCAGCCCGGCTGGTTGACCGAACCATGCCCCAGCTGGTGCGACGAACAACATGACGATCAGGACCTCATCGACGACCGAAGACACCACAGTGCCTTCTGGGTGGTTCCGGTGATTCAACCGGTGGAACGCTACCGACATCGGTCTCATCGGTTCGAAGCTTCTGAGTTGACGATGCTCACGTTTCGAGACGTTGGTGACCGTGAGACGTGGGTCGCGATCGCAAACGATCAGCAGCGCTTGGAACTCACCCTGGAAAGCGCGCTCCGGCTCCAGGCTTGCCTTCGGCAACTGTTAGACGCGGTCACGGTGTCTTAAACGATTGAGCACGGCCGAGTGGGGCACCGCCAGCTGCGGGAGCCCCACTCACTGATCACCGATCTACAGGGAATCGCCCAGGCGCAGGAGAAAGTTCATCCAGGTGATCGCAGCCCCTGCGAGGACGGCGGCTCCAAGGGCCACGAACACGCCCACCTTCCCTTTCGCGGCGGACTGCGCGTTCCCGGTCGAAGAGGACACCGCCCAGATGATGCCGGAGATGACCACCATCAGCACCGCGACAATCAAGGTGATGGTGAGGAGCGCCCCGACAATGCTGCTGAGGGTTCCGCGCCCGCCTACACCACTGAGGTCTGGGTAGACGTTCGCAGTAAGCGCGGTGATCGTGATGGTATCCATGAGTGGCTCCTGCGGGTCGGTCGACGGGTACCCGTCAGGTGCGATCTCTACCGTGTACGGGACGTCCAGACGGTTGCCGCGTCAGAAGGCGCAGCCCGGGCCGCCACCGGTTGGTGCGTCGACGCCTTCCACGCTGAGAGCCGCAAGCCACGGTTCCGCGTCAACTGGAGGTGCGTTCGCGCCGCCGGGGTGAACCTGGAAGTGCAAGTGGGGGCCGGTGGAGTGGCCGCTGCTGCCGACGTCACCGATGTGTTGCCCTGCGATCAAGCGTTCCCCGGCGGTGACGTGGATGCCGTGCGCCCACATGTGCACGTACTTCGTTGCGACTTTCTCGCCGCCGATGGTGTGCTCGATAGTGATCTGCCCGGAGTAACCGTCGACCATGCCCGCGTAGGTGACGATCCCGTCCGCGAGAGCGAAGATCGGGGTGCCGTCGGGAGCTGCCCAGTCGGTGCCGGAGTGAAAACTCGCCTCACCGGTGATCGGGTCAACCCGCGGCCCAAATGATGACGTGTGGATGTACGTGCCGGTTGGTAACGGGAATACCAGCCGACTCGTTTCGGGAATATCAGCATCCCCAGGGACCCCGCTGCCACCTCCACCGCCACGAAGGGTGAGCGCGTCGAGAATGGTACGAGCGACCGGCTCATAGTTCTGGTACCGGTCCGGGTACGCGGAGACTTCGACCGCTTGCGCGGCTTCGCCTTTGTCCATCTGCTGCCAGCCCGGAATGTCGAGCAGGCCCCGCGGGCTCGGGTAGTTGGGGCCGTCGGGGCCGCCGTAGAACGCGCGAGCTTGATAGCCGGTGTCCATGAGTTCGGCGACGGTGCCCCATCCGGCTTGGGGGCGCATCTGAAACAGACCGAGGGAGTCATGGTCAGAGGCATCGCCATCGTTGGGATAATCCCCGGACTCAGGGTAGACGCCAGTGTTCGACAGTTGTCGGAGTGTGGACTCGGTGAGCGCTGCCATGAATGCGATCAGAATCCCGTCGCGGCCGACGCCTGGAGTGTTCGACCCGGTGGTGATGATCGTGGCGGCGTGGGTGAGTTGCTGCTTGTTCAGTGTGAACGAGTGCCCGTCTTTCATTGTCACTGCCAGTGAGTCTGGGATCGGGCCGAGGACGATGCCGGAGGCGATGCAGTGCGCCTGATTGAGGACTGCCGGGTTCACCAGCACCCCAACACCAAGCAGGCCCAGCATCGGGGTGAGGAGCATCCCGGCCAGGGCGACCGCGAGAAGCTTCTTCATCAGTGCAGTCCCTAGCGGAGGGGGTTGTCGAGTTCGGACAGGCGCAGCAGATGGCAGCGGTCGAACACCGGCTCGCAGGAGACGAACACGGTGAACGCGACCGGATGCGCCGACGTCACAGGGTCCTCGTACCAGAGGCCTGCGCGATGCCGGATCCCTTCAACGGTGTAGGCGTGCGTGCCATCGGTGATCTGCCCGCCAGACGCGGCGACCGCTTCCTCCCATAGCTCCGGGACGAACACCCGCTCGATCTCGATGCGCTGGTTCGTGCGGTACTCGGCGAGATCCCGCCACGTCGAGGCGGATGGGAAATAGCCGTCAAGGTCCGAGACGAGCCCTGGGGTTTCCGTGCCGGTGGGGTCGGCGTCGTCAATCAGCACGCCGCGGTGCTCTGCCGGGGTGAGCAGCGTGAACGTGTCCCACTCAAACAGGGCGACGGCGACGGCACGCACATAGTCGTCCGGGTTGTTCGTTCGCGGTAATGATGCGAGCGGCGGGATCTCCGGGACTTCCTCTCCAGGGGCTGTGACCGGTGGCGGCGCGCTGGGCGGCGCGGACTGGTCGGGCTGCTGGGGGCCGGTGATGAGGCCGTAGATGCCGACTGCGGCGAGAGCCAGAATGATGAGGGCACTGACGACGAGGGTGATGATCAGCCGCTTCTTGCGCTGCGTCTCAGAGTGGGGCGATGACATGGGCGCGGGCCTTCCTGCCAGGCGAAAGATGGTCACCCGACAGGTGCGCACCCCGCTCTGCCGAAGTGACTCAGCGCAGTGATTCAGTGCAGTGGTTCAGCGCAGTGGTTCAGCGCGACAAGCCGCTCCGGCCCGTGGTGTCACTCGATGACGCGGGTGGGTCGGGGTTCAGGGCGGCCTCGCGTTGGCTGAGTGCTTCCGGGAGCGCGGTCAGTGTGCTCGGTGAAGTGGTGATGTGCCGGTCTGGCTGCCACGCGATCCGCCCGTTCTCCGACTGGGCTTTCATCACCACCTGCAGTACTTCCTCGGTGGAGGACGCAGCGATCGTCAACCACGCGGATGCCTTCACGGCATGCTCTTGCCCGGCCTCCCTGTTCCCGTCGTCGGTGGCGGCGAACTGGGCGTGCCGGGCGTGCCACGCCGACAACTGCCGCAGCGACTGCTGCACCCCCGACAACGCCTGATGCAGAGAACCGAGCACCTCGTAAGTATCTTGCGGGCTCTCGATGTGGCGGGTCGCATACGCGAGGCCACGGGCGGCCTGCCCGAGTTCGTCAGCGTCCGCGATCGGGTCCTCAAACGTCGGCATCACGAACCTCCGCACTCGCCGTGCGGGCTGCCCGTGCCAGGTCGAGGAATCGACTGGCCTCAGTGATGTAGCTGTCGATGAGTTCCCACTGGGCGGCATCGGCGTGTTTGCCGAAGTCGTCCGGGTCGTAGCGGTTCCACCAGCCGTGTTCGCGGCGCAGCAGGTCGACGAGTTTGCGGATCGCGTGTTTCTCCCGCAGCAGCGGGTCCACATCTTTCCATCCGACTAGCGCCGGGTCAGTGGCGGCTTTCTGGATCTGTGTCACCCGGGCAAGCGCGAGCCCGGATTCTTTCGCGGCCTCCGCCGTAGTGGGTACCTCTGTGAGACCACGCAGTTCCGCGGCGGCGGCGACGCGTGCTTGTTCGGGGCTGTCGGGGTGTTCGGCGATGCGGGTGAGATGGGCAAGATTCTGCCTGGTTTTCACGGCCAGGTAGCGGCCGTTGACTTTCCGGTCTTCGTTGATTTCCAGCAACGCTTCGGCGGCGTGCTGCCGCACATAGGGGTCTTCGGTGTCGCTTGCGGCGATGCGTTTGAGTTCCCCGATCTGTTCCAGCATCGTCCGCGAATCCCGGCCCGTGACCGCGCGGGCTGCTTGCACCCGCGACTTCCGATCATTCACGGCGCTGGCAGGCACGAGCGGTGGTGCCGAATCCGCACCACCGCTCCCACTGCGAAGTTTCCCGCCCTCACCGAACTGCGACCCCGCCTTCCGGCGCTGCGCATCTTCTTCGTAGAGGGCTTTGAGTTCCTCATAGAGTTCGTTCTGCTCTAACGGTTTCAGTGCTTTCTGCAGCGTCTGCTCGTCGTGGATGGCCAGCACGTAGGAGAGCTTGTCGGAGACGCCCGGGACGACCCAGACCGGGGTGACGCGCATCCCGAGTTTCTCCATCGCCGCGACTCTGCGGTTCCCGGTGATAATCACATATCCTTCGGTGACGGCGGGCGGGTTCAACACTCCGGCGCGTTGGATCGACGCACACAGTTCGTCAAGATCATCGTCCAGGTTGCGACGGTACTGGGAGCCCTTCTTGAGCTGATCGATCGCGTGTTCCAGAATCAGATGCCCGCGAGTCATGGCAACGGTCCTCCGTTCTGCCCGTCAGATGCACACGCACTCCGCCGGGACGTTTCGACGAGGTCGTCGTCGCGAAGGAGATCGGCCACATCGTCACCGAGGAGCACCCGGGCGAACAGGCCGTATTGGCCGGTCTTGCGTTTCCCGGTCTTGGTGCCGATGACCAGACGCACGAGTGCCGCCCATTCGTCGGGGCCGTAGCCGAGGCGGATCGCGATGTGTCGTTCTTTTGACACGATCTCGACCGCCGAGTCCCTGGAGGACAGGCCTGTGACGCGGTGGGCGATGTAGTCCACGGCCTGCTCGACCGGGCGTGCAGGCCAGTCGGTGAGGACGAGGAACACGCAGGTGGCGCGGATCACCCGATCCGCCGAATGATCCTCCCCGCCATCGTGCCTGGCGTAGAGAGAGTGGGCGTGCGGGTGCACGTCGTAGAAGAACTCCTCATAGTGCCCGGCCCGCATCGGTTCCTCGCTGGGACGTTTCGAAGGGCGTCGTGCTTTGTCTTGGGAGGTCATGTTGCGGTCCGCGTGGACTTCAGCGGCGATACCGAGCGCGACCGCGCGAGTGATCACCGCCCACGGGTCATCAGCGCGCAGCGTGGTGCGCTGCCGCATCGCGACGAACGCCTCATATGCGGCGTCGGCGGGTTCCCGACGCCAGGCTTTCGCGATCGGCGTGTACTTCTGTGTGGCGTAGACCATCAGTTCCGCCGCGACCGGGCTCGTCGCCCACGCATTGTGTTCATTCAGCTCGATCAGGAGTTCACGGAGCCCTTCCCCGGTGGTGAAATCCGGGACCGGTGGGTGGGGTTTCTGAGTGTGACGGTGGTGGTTCATAGCGACTCCCTCAAGAGATGAATGTCTTCGGTGATGGATAGGTACGACACCCATCCCGCGAAACCTGAAAGAGGCCACCAACCCCTTCGAAACTCAGCCGTTGCGAGTTCGTATGCCGGGCCGATGTTCCGGCGGTGGCACAGCGAAGGCCGCAGACGTGCCCGATCGTCGGGGTCTGTGATGGTGCCGCCCGGCGCGTGAACGATTCGGGGCGGCGAGTGGTTTGTGGTTAGCGGGGTGGGGTGTCGTGCGGCACCGGGATGGTGCCGCGACAGTGAGCGGTCATCGGCTCACCCCTGATCTCCCAAGTGAACGCTGCAGTGATGCCGCCTGGGTGGTCTCTGGATCAAGTTCGAGCTGCCGCCGTGCGAGTCGCTCCTGCAACTGGGCGCGTCCCTCACGAACCCCGGCAAGGACCGCGTCACGCAGCCGCAGGTTCAGGTCCGCGCCGCGGTCGACGATGGCCCCACCAGCGCGGGCAGCAAGATCAGTGGGACGCACCCACTGCATCCCCGGCCGCTTCGACACCGGATCAACGCCCTCCCGGGCAAGTGTCGGGTCGCCGTGGGTGGCGAACTCACTCGCACGCCGCTCCGCCGCCGTCACTTCTGCAGTAGCGGTCTGTGTATCGGGCGGTTGCGCAACGTCAGCGGGGTGTGGCTTGTGGCGGTGGTTCACGGAAAGAAGGTTGGGGTCAGTCATGGGATTCTCCGTCCTGTCGACGGGTAGGTGCGTTCAGCCAGCGGCCCACCGTCGTGGGATGTACGCCCAGCTCGGTGGCGATCTGCCGTTTTGATACCCCGTCTGCGTGCATCACCAATGCCTGGGCACGAGCATCTTCCCGTGACCCCGATGCCGCGCTCTTCGTCGCGGCGCGTGGCACGGCCACAGGTCCTGCCGTCTTCCTCTCAGGAAGCGTCAAAGATTCCGAGGCCGTCATCTTCGAGGAATGCTGGCCCGGTAAAGGTCTGGGGTCCTCCACTGCGTCGGGTAGCGGAGATGGAGACTGTGGTTGTTGATTCTGCGGTGTGGCGGGGGTGCTGTTGCGGGTGAGTTCGACGGTGAGATGCGTCATCGCCAGCAATACCAGCGGCGGCACCGAAGCAACCAGGGCGGCGATGAGCGCCGGGACACGAGTGTCAGCAGCGACGACCGCGTGGGTGATGTTCGCGGCGACGGATACTCCGGCCCCTGCAGCCAAGAGCAACCACGCGAAGCGGCGCGCGGCCGGGGCGGAGTTTCGGAGGGCGACGACGCTGATGGTGGCTTCCAAGATCACGCCGTCCACGATCAGCGGCCAGATCCACGCCTGCTCCGCCGGAACCCCAGAGAGCACGGCGAGATCGCGCAGCGTCGTGAACGAGAGCCAGAACGCACCGAGCGCGAGCAGAATCGTCCCGGTGACTGCGAGCACGACCACGAACCGAGACACCCCAGCAACAGAATCATCCTGTGCGGGCGCAACGTCCGTGACCGGTGTGGGTTCGTCCGTGGCAGGAATGCTGACGGTCATCGGCTGACCGCCGCTTTCACTCGCGGCCCAGCAGGGCTGCTGGGGTCGTGGGTGAGCTGGGTGCTGCGGTGGGCGGAACGAATCGTCGCGGTGATCTCACGCACCCCAAGCCCCGCAGATGCGGCTGCGGGTTCGAGGATCCCGACGGTGTTGTGCTCGGTCATTCCTGCTTCTGCCAGGCGGCAGGCCGCCCAGAACAGGCCTGCGTTTCGGTTCCCTTCCGCAAGCGAAGATACCCATCCTGCGATGTGCTCCACCGACGTCTCCCGCATCGTGGTGGCTGTGAAGATGCTTTGGGCGCTCGGGTCGGGTTTCGGGGTGAGGAACTCGCGGATCCGGTCGGCGTCGACCGGTCGCGGCTGTTTGCCGCGTGCGATCAGCTCGTAGCGGCGGTTCCCGTGCTCGGTGGTGATTGTGGAGGGTGGGGCGATAATGTAGCCGCCGACGCCGCGGAAGTCGACGTGGGTGCGTCCCCTCGACCACGAAGAAAGTTCGCGCCCCGCAGTTGCCGGGTAGTAGAGGTGCAAACCTCCTGAGGGTGAGCGCACTGCTTGTCCCCACCCGGCAATGAGCCCCTCCTGGTGGAGGGTGCGCAGGATCGGGAATCCGGTGCCGGTGGCATGCACATCGATATCGAGGACATTCACGAAGTGCCCGGTGGGGATGCCGATATTCGCTGCTGGGAATCGCTGCCACCATGCACTGATCTGATCGAGATCAATCGTGGCGTCTTGGAATCCGTGCTCGGTGAGGGGCCGCTTCCCGCCCGGTATACAGGGGAACACGGGTACGCCGGTCGCCGCGTACGTTGCGGCTGCGGTGGGGAGTTCCACGGGCAGTGAAGTGGGCAGATCCCAACCGGTAGGGTCGGTGATGGTCATGTGCACCTCCTCAGGAACACCCGCGCCTGTGGGAACGTCGTGCGCGGAGTCATCCGGAAGGTGTGGCCGCAACCGTGGGGCCAGGTCTCCTGGTGATGCAGAGTCCGCTCGCGAGCATTCCCTATGTCTGCCTCAAGCACTACCCGAGCCCGCATCCGGTTTGCGAGCGTTTCGAGCAATGATGCGCCGTTTTGTATAGAACATGCGCGAAATCGTCAAACACGCCGACCCCCACCTCCGGGGGTCAGAGGCACGAACCTGCTACAGGTTTCGCCCCAATCCGGCGTCGGGTGAGGGGCGTTCAGGGTCATCGGGGCCAGGGTCCAGCTGCTGTTCTCGTTCGGCGAGGAACTCGCTCAACAGCACCCCACGCTCGAGCCTTGTCATCGGTTCAGCGTGACCAAGATCGGTGACGAGGGCTCCGGTTCGGCCCGTCGAGATCACTCGGTCGTTCACCTGGCGCAGCACCTCCGCTGGGGGTTGCTGCTCGGTGTGCTGTTCGAGGATCCAGGCGATCCCGTTGAGCACGGCACTGTCGTGCTCCGCGTGAGGAAACGCCGCCGACGCCGTCGCTCCTGCTGTGCCGGGTACCGGGCCGACGATGAGCCGGAAGTCGCCTTCCCCATCGATGCCGGTCGCCGCATACACTCCAGCGGGCACCCAGTCATGCGCGTCGGATGCGAGCCCGGCAAACAGTTCCCCGCGTTCCGGGTCGTCCGGATCGGCGACTCTGATGTCGGGGTCGGCGGCGGCGAGCATCGCTTCCACCCGGTCCCTCACCTCGCGTGCAAGTGGAACGATGCCAAGTCCTGACTCGTCGATGTCGACGAGGCCACGCAGAGTGTGAATGGCGGCGAGGTCGGCGGGCATCCACGTCCGCGAGAACTGTGCGGGCAGATACGACGTGCGCGGTCCACCGTCCGAGATCAGCTCCCGTAGGACGTGCTCTCGTCGTAGGGCGGCGGCGGTGAACTCGGTGCGCCACTGGGAGTGATCCCACGCGTACCGCATGTCCTCGTACTCGCCCTCAAACGCTGGGGCGACCGTGACGAGGTAGTCGTCCTTGACCGGCTCCACCGGTAACGGATCCCGCTCGAGCAGATCAATCACCGCATCCCGAACCCGCTCCGCACCAGCTGCGCGCCCTGCTCGCTGCTGTGCTTGTTCGAGGACTTCCACGCGAGCCAAGGTCTCGGGCAGACGCGCTGCCGCATATGCGAGGTGGAGGCAGGTCTCGCGCCACTGTTCGTGGGCCTCATCGAACCCCTCAGTGTCCGCAGTTCCATCAGGGAGTCGGAACGCGGCAGTTTGGGGTTCGGGTGGGAACATGCGCGCGACGATCTCCGGAATCCCCGAGTCTTCCAACGGCTCCCACTCCACGGACGGTACCGCCATCACTTTCGGAGGCACGGACGCGACATCGAGCGGCTCCCACGAACGGATACTGGCCACGTCGTCTCCGAAGTCTTCCGCGAACACGCGTGCCCCATCGGTGCGGATGTCTTCCGGTTCGCCTGCGAGTTCCTCGACGAGCACCTCGCCGACGATGTGATCGGCTTCGGCCTGGCTCCGGGCGAGCACGTCGAACTCGACCACCACTCGGTGTGGCTGCAACGGATCGGATACATACCCCAGTGGTGGTGGAATATTGGAATCGGACATGACGGGTTTCTCCTTCATTTTCGTCGGGTGATCACCTGCGCATCAGGTGCAGGTCAGGTACGGCAGAACCACAAGGGGCTCCTTCCGGGATATGCCGCCCGATTGGGGTTGTCCACCGCAGATGGTGAAGATGCGCGTATGCGTATAGAACATGCGTCAAAACGTCACATCCTCATCTCCTTCGGCGGCCTCGACAACGGCAGCCGGGCCGCTGGGTCAGAGGCTGTGCGAGGGGCCAGATTGCTCATGGCGCGGAACGTGAGGCGCGTCCGCGCTCAGTGCGTGTTCGCGCTCCCGGAACTCGGTCCCCAGATATCGATTTACGAGGGTCTGGTTTGTGCCGTCGGCCCCGCCCGTGGTCGGGACCTGATGAAACGAGTACGCCGGATACGGGGTCGCCTCCCGCAGCGCTTCCAACCAGGCATCCACGTCTTCAAGCCGTCGCCAATCCTGCGGCGGCGGGTTTGATTGCAGAAACTCTGGTGCGCCCGCGTAGGCGGGTGAGTCGTCGATCATCTCGTGGATCATCACCGCCATCGTCCGCGCAAGCGTCACCGGGTTACGGTCGGCGATCACCGTCGGGTCCTGCTCGGTGTCGTCGGACCAGATGATCACGCCAAGGAACAAGGATGCGGGTGGCGTCTGAGCCGCCCGGTCGCGCCGTAGTGCAGCCTCTGGTCTGAAATCTGGGTGTGGGGTCTCGGAGTCCAAGACGGTTCCTTCCTCAAAAGATGTGTGATGCACGACGGCGGGACGCAGTCGCATACCTCTCAGGTAGGAAAGTGATCAGCGCCACCGTGACAGACGGTTGTTGATGGTCGCTTCCTTCTCCGGCATGTGCAAGGCAGCGACGTTGTGCGACTCACCGGGTTCGGTCAAGCCGAGACTTCACGAGCGGCACGTAGGTCGCGTCCTTTTCGACGGCGATCACCCGGAAGCCAGCGGCGACGGCGGCCTCCACCGTGGTACCCGAGCCCGCGAACGGTTCCAGCACCGTCCCTCCCGGCGGGGTGATGAGCGTGACGAGCCACCGCATCAAGCCGAGCGGCTTCACCGTCGTGTGGGAAACCCCGAATGCACGCGGACGCTCACCTGACGAGGGTTTGTGATCGAACCGGAAGATCGGAAACTTTTGCGAGAGCGACTCGCCCTGCCACGTGCCGGTCAACATGTCCAGCGCGTCAGCCTGCGACGTGTCGAAAGCGACGTTCGTGGGCCACCGGTCATCGGCAAACCGAGCACCGTCAATGTTGATGCCACCCACCCCGTGTGCGAGGACGTTACGGATCGTGTTTACTTCCGGCGGTTTGCGGGCAATGATGATCGGCTCAAACGCCGGCCGAAGCGCGGTGCCCCAGCCCGCCCACCGTTGCGCGTCTTCCGTGACCGGTGTGCCTTTGGACAACACCGTGCGGGTCGCACCCAGCACCCCATCATGCTCGCAGCTCTGCACCGTGCGGTCGGGGCGTTGCACACCGTGGCGCTTGTCGATCGCGTGCGAGAGATCCATCGATTTCGGCATGCCAGTGGTGTGCAGCCATGCGATCTGATCGCGTATCTCAAACCCTGCGTTCTCGATCCCGCGCACCATCCGGTGCCACGTGCGTGCACCACCGAACGCTGCAACATACGCACCCGGCTTCAAAGCGTGCATTGCGCCCGCAGCCCATGCCGTGCACCACGTCTCAAACACCTCCGGTGCGCTCATTGCACCGGTGTCGATGTGCGGGAGTGATTCGCGAAACCCGGTTGCGTCGTCCCAGGACTGCCCGTTGAAGCTCAACCCGTACGGAGGGTCGGTCACGAGCGCGTCAATACTGGCCGTGGGTAGGAGCGGGAGGAGTTCGACTGCGTCCCCGAGGTAGAGCGTCGCCCGGTCATCGGCGAACACGGGCGCGGGTAGTTCGGTCAGGCGCTCGGCGGGCGGCGGTGTGGGGTCTGGCATGACGGGGGCTCCCTGCTGTTCGGGGTCTGTTCGCCGCCGTGTGCGACGAACAGGATCACCCAGCAGGTACGGGGCCATCCGCAGAACCGCGTGCCCACACGAGCCTCGTGTCGATGCGAGCAGAGTCTGCCGATTTCACCGCTTCGTGCCATTTGAGGAGCCCGCCGAGTTTCCCTGATTCCCAGTGCTCAAGATCTCCCACACACGATCGGCAATCAACGGTTGAGCGGGATTTATTGCATCAGAAGTCACATCCCAGACCAGTGTTGACCGCGACGTTGTCGATCGACTCGATCGACAACCCTTGCGCCGATTGCACCTCTTCGGTTTTTTTACCGTAAAAGTCACATCGTGAGATTTAGGTAACGACCGGGGGTGGTGCATGGTCGGCGAGTTCCCTGGTTCAGCGCGGCTGATGCTGGTACCCGGGGTGGCGCATCTGAACGAGCGAGCGGCCGTGTTCGAGGCAATGGTCGCAGGCTGGACCCGGCAGCAGCTCTCGCGTCAGCTCGGCCAATCGACCTTGCGGGATCGTGAGCGGCTCATCCGGCGCTTTCAGGACTTCACCGAGCAGTATCCGTGGGAGTGGACACCGGGCGATATGGAGGACTTTACGGTGTCGCTGACGTGCGGCGCGGATCGACTCGCCGTATCGACGATTCGCGGCTACCACCTCACGTTGCGCATGTTCTGCGACTACGTCACCGATGCACGCTACGAATGGCCCGTACAATGTCAGGATCGCTTCGGCACATTCCCGGTGCAGGTGTGCAATGAATGGAACACGGTCGCGCACCTGAACGAGTACGAGGGCAGACCGCAACGTCGCCCTCTGACGTATCGGGAGTTGCAGGATCTCTTCGACTGGCTCGATACACGGATCGAGCAGATCGTGCGCCTCGGCCGGAAAGGGTCGCTTGCCGCGTGGCGCGACGCGACGATGATCAAGACGACCTATGGGTTCGGGCTCAGGCGCAACGAGCTCGTGCGCCTGGACTTGCCCGATCTGCGTCCGAACCCGCACATGCGAGCTTGGGGCACCTATGGGTCGATCCATGTGCGGTTCGGGAAAGCGATGAAAGGCTCATTGCCGAGGCGCCGCACGGTTCTCGCTGTTCCCGAGTTCGATTGGGCCGTCAATGGTCTGCGGCAATGGGTCGAAGAGGGGCTGCCCCTGTTCGAGGCGGGCAACCAGGCCGCACTCTGGCTGACCGAGCGGCGCAGCCGGGTCAGTGTCCGCCACGTCGATGAACTCTTCGCCGACACACGCAGCGAGATCGGCCTTGAAGAGCACTTGACCCTGCATTGCCTGCGGCACTCGTATGTGACCCATCTGATCGAGTTCGGCTACCCGGAGCACTTCGTCACCGAACAGGTCGGGCACCGTTGGGGGTCGACGACCGCGATTTACACCTCGGTGTCCAACGACTTCAAGAACAAGACCCTGCAGGCCGCTCTTGCCAGGGTCTACCGAACCGAAGAGGAGGCGAGCCCATCATGAGGACGATCCAGATGCAGTGGAATCTGCGGCAGGTCATGGCCGACCGTGGCATGTTCCAGACCAGCGAACTGATGCCGCTATTGGAAGAACGCGGCATTCACCTGACCCGAGAGCACGTCTACCGGCTCGTGACGAAGACCCCGCAGCGCCTGAACACCGAGGTACTCGTCGCGCTCTGCGACGCATTGGGCTGCACCCCGAACGATCTCATCGTGCCGGTCGTCGCCGAGCAGCGGGCGGCCCGCACCGGCACGCACAACGAGGGCGGCCCGAAGATCGGATCCATCCGTCCGATCCGGGCGGTGATCCGCAGGCCCGACGGCGTCGACGAGTGAATGCACGCCGGGCACCGGTCTGCATCCGATGCGAGCGACTGACCGGATCATTCGAGTTACCAGAGGGAAAGATCTGTCAGAACTGCTGTCGCTACCTCGCTTATCACCCCGCCCGCTGCCCAGGCTGCAGCCAGTTTCGCCCCTTGCCCTACCTCTCAGTGACCGCACCTGCACAGTTGATTTGTGCCGACTGCGCGGGGAAGCCGCCCGTGTTCGTCTGTGAGAAGTGTGGTCGTCAAGATCAGCCCTATGGGGTTCGTCGTTGCGCTTCCTGCGTTCTGAGCGAACGCCTCCATGTGCTGCTGCTTGATCCCCGCACCGGAGAGATCCACGAACGTCTTCGGCCAGTCTTCGACGCGCTCGTGGGGTCGCATCGGCCGCAGAACGCGATTACCTGGTTGCAACGACCGCCCGGTCACGGCCCTACCCTTCTCCGTCAGATGGCCTCTGGCGAAGTGAACATCTCCCACGACACCTTCGCCCGACGGCCGATGGATCGCGCACACAACTACCTGCGCGATCTCCTTGTCGCGCTTGAGGTCCTCGAACCCTACGAACCACTGATCGAGCGCATTGGGCCTTGGCTTATCGACCGTGTCGCGGGCATCAGCGCGATGCACCGACAGACCATCGACCAGTTCGCACGCTGGGTTATTCTCCGTCGATTGCGCACAGCCGCCGACCAGGGCAGGCTCACCAAAGCGATGGCCGAGGGCGCGCGGCAACGCCTGAACCGCTCGATCGACCTGTTGGCATGGCTCGAGCACAAACAGACGACGATCCTTGAGGTTACTCAGCACCGACTCGAGCTCTACCTCTCCACCCAAGTGATGTCAATGTCGATGATGCTGCACCCGTTCATCACTTGGATAAACCGCACTGGGATCAACAACCGTATCTCCGTGAAGAACCCGAACCCCAGCCAAGCGCATGTCACGATGGGAGATGCCGACCGCTGGCGTCATATCGGCACCCTCCTGCGCGACGACTCGATCCGGCTTTACACCCGCATCATCGGCCTCTTCATCCTGCTCTTCGCGCAGCCCCTCACCCGAGCCTACGACCTCCGCACCGAGCAAGTAACCGCGCCACAACGAGGCCCTGTGCTCGTCACATTCCGCGAAACCCCGGTCGAGATGCCCGAACCCTTGGGCATGCTCATCCGACAACAGCTCACACACCGAGTCAACGCCTCCTACGCTTCTCTCGACAACGGCTGGCTCTTCCCAGGCGGAATCCCCGGCCGTCCGATAGCCACCGAGAACATCCGAGGCCAGCTTGTCGAACTCGGCATCCCACCCCACCAAGCCCGGCATGCAGCCATGTTTGGCCTCTCAGCTGAGGTGCCGCACATGATCCTCGCCCAAACACTCGGAATCTCTCAGACCGCCGCACGAGCATGGGCAGGCCTCGCGGCTCGAGACTGGGGCGGCTATATCCGCGAGAGAAACGACAGAGGCAAACTCAGTCCTTAGGCTTGGACGGAGGTGTCGGCCTCGGCTTCGCGGCCTCGGTCAGTTCCGTGAAGGCTTCCTCGACGTCGGGCCGCGGTGTTGGATTCTTGTCGTCAGCCATTTTTCTTCTCCACAGAATCGTCACCGTGAGTCAGTGTCTCAAAGGCTTCTTCGACGTCAGGGCGTTCCGGGGGCGGAGGGGGTGTGGACGGGGTTGGTCTGGCCATTGGTTGGGTCTCCTCTCAGGACAGATGCATTGATACCAGCGACAAGCAGCGCAGTCACTACGCCACTTACCAAGAGCACGAACGCCGACTTGGTTGCCTTTGCGCGTTTCTCATTCTTCGAGTTTCGTTTCTCGATTTCGCGTACCTTCACTTCGAGGATGTAGTCCTCCATCGCTTCCATACGCTCAGAAGCATTAACCCATCGAGTGACAAGGAATCGGCCGGAAGGCGAGTCAATCGTCGACGGCCAGAGCGAGACCGCCGCGGCAATGATCGTTGCGACAGTGAGCGCGAACGGCACTAACCCGAGGTACCACGATCGGGCATCGACTAAGCCTGTGAAGGTTGCCCCCGCAAGCACTCCGGCGGCGACAACGACAAACGAGGACTTCGTGTCGATTGACCGAGTGCGTTCGATCGCTGCGTTACGGAGCGTGTCGAGTTCAGAACTCAGAAGTCGAATTCGCTGAAGGCGCTCGCGTGACGCCAACCGCTCTTTTCGGCCCACGATGCTCCTTCGGTTCGCTGTATTCAACCAGCATATCGAGCGAGTCTTTAGAGACGTGAGAGCAGAACGAATCCCGCCATGAATAGTGCTGACCCGCCACTAACACCCTTGTCGGGTCGTCGATCCTCGAACAGGCCCTCATGGAACTGGCTGTAGCGGAGTTGCAGACTTGGCAGCATATCTCCGGCATGAGCTTGCGTAGATGCGTGGAGCTACTCCGTACCGCTGCTTGAAAGATCGCGGCGCGACCGCCGCATCGCGCCAACCCACGGCCGCACCGATCTCGCCTACCGTGAGGCTGGTGGTCGCGAGAAGTTCAGCCATCCGGTCGGCGCGGAGTTGACGAAGGAATG
>NZ_JBQSWW010000011.1:0-87760 GCF_052377515.1 Arthrobacter sp. AOP36-C1-22
TTCAGACCGTGTCGTCGCACGAGTTCAACCAACGTTGCTGGGCAGTACAGCTAGATGACGAGGGCACCGTCTGGTTCGAGGTCCTGGCCTACTCGAAGCCGGCCAACTGGTTGATGCGGGCTGCGGCACCGGTGACCCACCGAACCCAGGAGTGGGTGACTCGGGCCTACTTCGAATCCGCCGAACGGTTGGCCGACGGCCGCCTGTCCTGAGGATGGACCGCGGAAGAATCCCGAGGAATCAGGGGCGGGGCGCCCGGCGGCGCAGAGGACTGTTGACCACGCGGCGGGAGGATCTGGACACCGGGGGGTTCGAGATGACGATCTGGGATCCCTGTTCGCTGCGCTCGGTGCGGGCGATCAGATCCGGGAGAGTCGGGACGTCACCGCCGTCGATTTCGTCGCGGAGCTGCGGCAACGGTGGAGATTGCGGCCGACCCACACCTTGGCGTCCCAACATCAGCGAGACAAGCAGGGCGAGTGCTCCCGCCACCGCGAGGATGCCCGCCCAGAGCCAGGTGCTCTGGAAGGCGCCGGAGAGCAGCAGCAGGGCGGGGATCGTGGCCGAGAGATGGGCGATGAGCACGGTGAACCAGCCGGTGGCGGCGGTCAGCGACTCCATGCCCAGGGCAAGGACGAGGTAGAACATCAGCCACAGGATGGTCCATAAAAGCCAGATCACCCCGAAGACCGGATCCCCGACGAGGGTGAACTGCAGATAGGACATCACGACCGCGACGCCGGAGACGAACAGCGAAAACCAGCCGACCCCTTCGCCATCGAGCCCGAAGGTGATGTTGAAGGCGATGTAGAGGTAGGTGAACCCGAACAGGTACAGGCCCGAGGCGGAAAGCGTCATGGCCGGGTCGCCGCCGGACTGGGCGATGATGATGGTGGGGAAGATGACCTGCATGGCCCCGACGAAGTAGTTCATCGGGGCGGCAGCGCGTCCGGGGACGAAACCCAGCAGCATCAGGCCGTTGATGAAGAGCACGGCGCCGACATACAGCAGTCCGACGTTTCCCATGGGGAACTCCTTGTGAAGTCGTGTTGACCGGTGGAGGTCCCCGAAAGGTGGGCCAGCATTTGGCGGCGCACGCGAGGGTGGTCGATGAGGCCCATCATAGTCGTGAAACAGGGCCCGACCAACGCGAAGCCGGTGTCGCTGAAGGATGAAAATGTCTTTCCTGTATGGCAAGACAAATGTAGTCTGGCCGCATGGATTCCGATGACACCCCCAATGCGGCCCAGGCCGGGGAGTCGCTTGTAGCACTCGGCGCCGTCGGTGAACTGAATGCCGAACGCCTGCAATGCCCACCACGCTATTGGTTCCTGGTGGGCTTCATCCTTGCCGTCCTGGCCCTGGTGCCACTGGTCACCGATCTGCTGTCGATGCCGGCGGCCCTGCTGGTGCTGCCGGGAGCGATCCTGGTGGTCTTCCTCTTCGCCTCGTGGAAGCAGCCCAGCGCGGTGCGCCATATCCGCCTGCACGGTTCCATGTGGTTGCCCTTTCTGGGCGGCGTGCTGGTGGTGGGGTTCATCGGAGGAATCAACTCCGCCCTCTACGACACCCATGGTTGGTGGTGGATTCCGGTCATTGCCGCCGTGGTGTTGTTCTGCCTGGGCACGATCGGCGGACCGGCGCTGGACCGGTATTGGGCCCGTCGCGTCCGGAACCCGCGGGACTGAGCCGTCATGAGCCAGGACGGGTTCGACCCGGTGATCCACCCCCTTCCACGGCTGCGGATCTGTGCCCTGCTGGAGCCGGTCCGCGGCGAAACCTTCGGGAGGGTCCGTGACCTGCTGGGGTTCACCGACGCGACGTTGAGCAAGCACGTCCGGGTGCTGATCGATGCCGGCTATCTCGAGCCGACGAACGCGGTACGCGCGGGACGCCGTCCCGTCACCCTGGCCATGACCCGTGCCGGCAGGGTGTCCTTCCGACTCCATATCGACGCACTGAACCAGCTAGCCGAAACTCCGAAGGAGACCAACTGATGACAGGAAGCACCACACCAGCTTCGGCCGGACGGACTCCGGCCACAGTGCTCGGTCGTGCCGGGGCCAGCGGGGCTGCCGTCGGGCTCTGGTACGCACTGCCCGATTATGTGGATCGGCGCCGGTCGCGGGTCCTGGCCAAGCTGGCGATCCTTGCAGGGGCGGGCGTCGTGTTCGCCCGTCGACAGGATCCGGATTCATCGCCGACTGCGCCGTCGGCAGTGGGAACGACGCCGGGGCGCGGCCCCGGGCCTCTGGATACCGCCGGCCAGGGGCAGCTCGCAGACGAAACGGCGGGAACCAGGGCCCGCCTCAAGAACCTGAACCCCGGGCTAGTGATCGGACTGGGTGCCACGATCCTGATAGTGGGCATCGGTGCGAACATCGCCACCGAACGCTGGATCCATCGGTTCGGCGAACGCCTCAAGGCCAACGGATCCAGCCGCCCCCATACGGCCATCGGTTTGATAGCCGGGAGTCTGACCGCCCTGGCGAGCCTGGATGATCTCCCGTCTCCACGGGAATGAGGAAAGTGACGATCTCACTCGTCTAAGATCATCACTTTCCATAACGGGGCCTAGTGCCAGCTTGCGGTGTCGGGGTCGATGCCGTGGTTGCGGGCGTTGGCATCGATGCTTTGACGGAACCATGCCGCAAGGCCGGTACGGACGCCGTCGTAGTGAGCAGCGAACGCCGGATCAGACTCATACATACGACCGAGACAGACCTGCATCTGTCGGGTGAGGGAAAAGTATGAGGCCGAGAACACTGCGCGGTGACGTTCCACGAGTAGCTGCGCTTCCGGGCTGCCAGGTGTGAAACCGGCCTGCATGGACTCCCCGAGGGAACGGTCGAGGTCGGCCATGGTATCGGCGATGGATTGCCATTCCGCCGGACTACGGGTGGCTGATTGCTCGGCATACTGCTGCCATTGGGGCGTGCCTTCGTAGCGTTGGCGGGCTTGGGCCGACCAGTCAGGGTTCCACCGCGGGCCGAAGATGGCCGTCTGTTCCTGGACGGTCAGCAGCAGGCCGTGCTCATGGGCGTCGATCATTCGATCCAGTCCGGCACCGAGCTGCTGGAGATGCTCGATCCTGTCGGCGACGTGCTGGCGTTGGGTGCGCAGGGCGGCCGGTACGTCCGTCGCTGAGTCGTCGAGGATGGCACGGATTCTTTCCAATCCGAGGCCGAGCTCGCGGTAGACGACGATTCTGTGGAGGCGTTCCAAATCAGCGGCGGTGTAGAGCCGGTATCCGGTAGGCGTGCTCAGCGAGGAGCGCGCCAGGCCAATCTCATCCCAGTGGTGTAGCGCGCGGATGGTTACGCCCAGTCGCGTCGCGGCCTGACCGACGGTCAGGCCATCGGCAGAAGTTGCCTCAGGCATGCTCCTGATTCTCCCCTGGACGGCCCTCCGAAGGGGTGATCCCGATATCTTCAAGATTCCGCGCCTCCTGGCTGGCCGGGTCAAAGGGCTTGGCCGCGGTGAAGACGACCCGGGCGTTCTCTGGGGTGATCACCTCGACATCACGAGTGTTCCACGGGGTATCTCGGGGTCCCGCGACCGAGCCAGGGCGCAAGGCGCGGCAGGCTTCAACCAAGGCATTGATCTGGCCCAGGACGCCCGCGAAACTGAAGCCGATGGCCGGGGGCTGGTCTGGAATGCTCCGCGCCTGGACGAGAAGCACGTCCTGGAAGGCCCACCGGCGCAGATGTACCAGCGTGCCGGGGATGCTGAAGAGTTCGAAGAACCCGAGTCCACGAATCCAGAAGTCCACGGATTCCTCCAAATCGCACGACGGAATCGTGACGAATGCGGGCATCCCATAGATGCCGCGGAAGGGTTCCGGCGGCACCGCTTCCGGTGTGGGTACGGGTACGGGGCTGATGTCGAATGCGTTGTAGTAGTCGCTCATGTACCCCAGCCTCCGGCCTCACGCTACGTGAGGGTCAAGCCGTCGCGCGAAAACACCCGTGGCCCGGCGGAAGACCGCCGGGCCACGGGTGTCAATGAGCTAACCGATCAGAAGTACTTCGGCAGCGTGCCCTCGTGGGCGGTGCGCAGTTCCTCCAGGGTGGCGCTGAACTGGCCCTGGATGTCCAGGGAATCCGAGGCAGCATCGACGATGCCCAGCCGGACCACCGGGAAATCCCGGGCGGTGGTCATGTCCTTGAAACGGACCTCCTCGGAGCGAGGCACGGCCACGACGGCGCGGGCCTGGGACTCGGAGAACAGGGCGGTGAACACATCGACGCCGTCCCGGTCGCAGAGATCCTGCAGGGCCACCCGGGCGCCGACGCCGTAGCGCAGCGACATCTCCACCAGGGCTGCCGCGAGGCCACCCTCGGAGAGGTCGTGGGCCGCGTCGATCATGCCGTCGCGTGAGGCGTTGACCAGCAGGTCGCCGAGCAGCTTCTCAGCAGCCAGGTCCACCGTCGGCGGCAGACCGCCCAGGTGTCCGCGCAGGTTCGCGAACTCCGAACCATCCAGCTCATCCGCCGTCGTCCCCATCAGGTAGATGGCCTGCCCGTCGGCGCTGGAGTGCCATCCCGAGGGGGTGCGGCGGGCGACGTCGTCGAACCTGCCCAGCACCGCGACCACCGGGGAGGGATGGATCGGGGTGGTGCCGGTCTGGTTGTAGAGCGAGACGTTGCCGCCGGTGACCGGGATGCCCAGTTCCATGCAGGCATCGGAGAGCCCGCGGATGGCCTCGGCCAATTGCCACATCACGTCAGGGTCCTCGGGGGAGCCGAAGTTCAGGCAGTCGGAGACGGCCAGCGGGACGGCCCCGGTGGTGGCCACGTTGCGGAACGCCTCGGCCAGGGCCAGCTGGGAGCCGTGGTACGGGTCCAGGTAGGCGTACCGGCCGTTGGCATCGGTGGCCAGGGCAACGCCCATCCCGGTTTCCTCATCCACGCGGACCACGCCGGCGTCATCGGGGGACGCCAGGGCCGTGTTGCCGCCGACGTAGCGGTCGAACTGGTTGGTGATCCAGGACTTGTCGCACATGTTCGGTGAGGCGACCAGCTCCAGGACGGCATCCTTGAGCTCCTCGCCCAGGCTCGGCAGGGTGAGCCCCGCCGGGGAGGCCCTGAACGTATCGGCCTGCAGGGCGTCCTGCCAGTCGGGGCGGGCATAGGGGCGGTCGTAGACCGGTCCGTCGTGGGCGACGGTGCGCGGATCCACGTCGACGATGACCTCGTCGTCCCAGGTGATGACCAGCCGTTCGGTGTCGGTGACCTCGCCGAGCCAGGAGTACTCCACGGCCCATTTGTCCATGACCGCTTCGAAGGCCTCGAGGTTTTCCGGGGAGACCACGGCCATCATGCGTTCCTGCGACTCGGACATCAGGATCTCGCCCGGGGTCAGCGTCGGATCGCGCAGCAGCACGTTGGTCAGTTCGACCCGCATGCCGCCGTCGCCGTTGGAGGCCAGTTCACTGGTGGCGCAGGAGATGCCCGCGGCGCCCAGGTCCTGGATGCCCTCGACGAGGGAGGCCTTGAACAGTTCCAGGCAGCACTCGATGAGCACCTTCTCGGCGAAGGGGTCACCGACCTGGACCGCGGGGCGCTTGGAGGGTTTGGTCGCATCGAAGGACTCGGAGGCCAGCACCGAGGCGCCACCGATCCCATCGCCGCCGGTACGGGCACCGAACAGGACGACCTTATTGCCCTTCCCGGAGGCGTTGGCCAGGCGGATGTCCTCATGGCGCATGACGCCCACGGCCAGCGCGTTCACCAGCGGGTTGCCCTGGTATACCGGGTCGAAGACCATTTCCCCGCCGATGTTCGGCAGGCCCAGCGAGTTGCCGTAGCCGCCGATCCCGGCGACGGCCCCGTGCATGACCCGGGCGGTGTCGGGGTGGTCGATGGCCCCGAAACGCAGCGGATCCATCACGGCCACCGGGCGGGCGCCCATGGAGATGATGTCGCGCACGATCCCGCCGATGCCCGTGGCCGCGCCCTGGTAGGGCTCCACGAAGGAGGGGGAGTTATGCGATTCGATCTTGAAGGTGACGGCCCAGCCATCGCCCAGGTTCGTGACCCCGGCGTTCTCGCCGATGCCCACGAGCAGGTCCTTCTTCATCTCATCGGTCACCTTGTCGCCGAATTGGCGCAGGTGGTTCTTGGAGGACTTATACGAGCAATGCTCGGACCACATGACCGAGTACATGGCCAGTTCCGCGCCGGTGGGGCGGCGGCCCAAAACATTCACGACGTCGTCGTACTCGTTCTGCTTCAGCCCCAATTCGGCCCACGGCAGCTCGGTGTCGGGGGTTGCCGCGGCGTTCTCCACGGTGTCGATGTTGAATTGCTGGCTCATTTGGTGCCTCCCACCAGGGTGCTCAGGACGGAGGAGAAGAAGCCCAGGCCGTCGGTTCCGGTGTGTGCGCCGGCGGCCGTCGTGGGGCCGAATCCTGCCTCGACCGCGTGTTCGGGGTGCGGCATGAGTCCGACGACGTTGCCGGCGGCATTGGTGATGCCGGCGATGTCGCGGCGCGAGCCGTTGGGGTTCCAGCCCACGTAGCGCAGGGCGACGCGGCCTTCGGCCTCCAGGGCGTCCAGGGTCTTCTCGTCGGCGACGTACTGCCCGTCCTGGTTCTTCAGCACCACGGTGATCTCCTCACCGGCGTCGTACTGGTTGGTCCACGCCGTGGTGTTGTTCTCCACCCGCAGGACCTGGTCCCGGCAGAGGAACTTCAGGTGGTCGTTCTTGATCATCGATCCGGGCAGCAGATGCGATTCGGTGAGGATCTGGAATCCGTTGCAGATGCCCAGCACGGGGAGCTTGGCCTCCGAATTCGCGGCGTCGATGATGCGGGACATCATCGGGGCGAATCGGGCGATGGCCCCGGCGCGCAGGTAGTCGCCATAGGAGAAGCCACCGGGGATGATGACGGCGTCGACGTCCGCGAGGGAGTCGTCTCCGTGCCAGAGGGCCACGGCTTCGGCGCCGGCCAGCCGCACGGCACGGGCGGCGTCGCGGTCATCGAGGGTGCCGGGGAAGGAGACGACGCCGATGCGGGCGCCGTTCAGGGTCGTGTCCGGCGCGCTGTAGTCGCCGATCAGGGGCAGTGAATCGTTGCTCATGCTTCGGTGACGACCTCGACGTTGACCACGTCTTCAATCACCGGGTTGGAGAGCAGGGTCTCGGCCGCGGTGCGGGCCTGGGCCAGGATCTGATCGGTCACCTCGCCGTCGACGGTCAGTTCGAAGCGTTTGCCCTGACGGACTGACGAAAAGGCGTCGAAGCCCAAACGGGGCAGTGCGCCCACGATGGCCTTGCCCTGGGGGTCGAGGATCTCTGGTTTGGGCATGACGTCAACAACGATGCGGGGCATCCGGGGTCTCCTGTGCGCGAGGTGGTTTGAGTACGCCTGCGGAGGTGCCGTCTCACGCCGGGCTGGAGGCGCTCCGCGAGCTTGCCCGATCAGTCTACCGGGTTCGGCGGGGCCCGCGGCCCGGGGTGACCCACCCCACGTATCCGCGTGAGGGTCCACGGTTTGCCCCTAGGCTGGGGCCATGGATGAGCAGCAGGATGCCGGTGCCGATTTCCCCGTGCTGGACGCCGATGCGCGCTGCCCCTGCCTGTCGGGCGAGGTCTTCGGCGCCTGCTGTGGGCCGGTGCACGCCGACCGTGCGGCAGGAGGTCCGGGGGCGGCGACGGCCGAGGCCCTGATGCGTTCGCGTTATAGCGCCTTCGTCACCGGGGACGCCGCCTACCTGCTGGCCAGTTGGCATCCCTCGACCCGGCCGGCGGAGCTGGACTTGGACCCGTCGATGAGCTGGCGGCGGCTGGACATCGTGGACACGGTCGCCGGAGGCCCCTTCGAGGGCACCGGGATCGTCGAGTTCGCCGCGCATTACCGCCAGGACGGCCGGCGCGGCGTCCAACGCGAACGCAGTACCTTCCTGCGCGAGGACGGACGCTGGTTCTACCTCGAGGCAGTGGCCGGCTAGGAGTCCTGTCCGGTCTTCCCGGCCGCCTTGGCCGTGGCCTTCGCGCGCCAATCGTCTTCGATCTCCTCCAGGGAGCGTCCCGCGGTTTCGGGGATGCGGGTGAGCACATACCAGAGCCCGAGCGCCGAGAGCAGGGCGAAGAGCAGGAAGACCACCCCGCCGAACTTCTCCAGGGCGACGGGGAAGGCGGCAGCGAAGATCGCGTTGAACAGGTATTGGGTGAACGTGATGACCCCGACGCCGATGGCGCGCATGCGCAGTGGCAGGATCTCCGGCACATAGAGCCAGAACACCGGGCCCAGGCCGAACCCGAAGGAGAAGGTGTAGACGAAGACCGCGGCGATGGAGAGGTATCCGGCGTCGGGGAGCAGCCACAGCCCGACCATGGCCACGGCCTGTCCGGCCATGCTCAGGGCCAGCATCTTGATCCGGCCCAGCTTGTCGATCAGCGGCAGGGACACCCCGGTGGAGATGACCAGGGCGATGCCGACACCGTAGTTGGCGACGGCCCCGGCATTGGAACCCATTGAGGTGATGTCGGCGAAGATGATCGGCGCGTAGTAGGGGTGGCTTGTGAAAAAGTGAAATATCCGACGCTAAGGTTTTGCCGGGCGCCGTAGTGGCCTGTATTTGCCGGGTTTGATCTTGTTGGTGCGTGGCCAGGTGTAATCGCCGGTGAGGTTGATGTGTTCCCAGCCCAGAGGTGAGAGGAACCGCAGCAGGTCAGGATCCGTGGCCTTGCCCTCCTGATTCAAGGTGGTGATGGTGCGGTCGAGGTAAACCGTGTTCCAGAGAACGATGGCCGCGGTGAGAAGATTCAGCCCTGACGCCCGGTAGCGCTGCTGCTCGAAGGATCGGTCGCGGATCTCTCCAAGACGGTTGAAGAACACCGCGCGGGCCAGGGTGTTTCGGGCTTCTCCCTTGTTCAGCCCGGCTGTGACCTTGCGGCGCAGGTCGGGATCTTGGAGCCAGTCGAGCAGGAAGAGAGTTCGTTCCAGTTTGCCCAGTTCCCTTAGTGCGGTGGCGAGTCCGTTTTGGCGTGGGTAGGCGCCGAGTTTGCGCATCATCAAGGAGGCGGTCACGGTGCCGGTCTTGATGGATGTGGCCAGGCGGAGGATTTCATCCCAGTGCGTGGTGATGGTCTGTGTGTTGATGGTGCCGCCGATCAGCGGCGCCAAGGTGGCAAGCTCTAGATCGTTGGTGGGTGTGTAGAGGCGGGTGTCGCCGATGTTGCGGATCCGGGGCGCGAACCGGTATCCGAGTAGGTGCATGAGGGCAAAGAGGTGGTCGGTGAACCCTGCAGTGTCGGTGTAGTGCTCCTGGATCGCTAGGTCGGCCTCGTGATACAGCAGCCCATCCAAGACGTAGGTCGCGTCGCGGTCACCGACATTGATGAGTTTGCTGTGGAAGGGCGAGTATTTGTCTGAGACATGCGTGTAGATCATCCGTCCGGGCTCGGCCCCGTATTTCGGGTTCACATGCCCGGTGGATTCGGCATGGCTGCCGGCGCGGAAGCGCTGCCCGTCCGAGGACGAGGTGGTGCCATCGCCCCAGTGCGCCGCGAAGGAGTGTGCGTGCTGGGTATTGACCAGCTCGGCCAGGGCGGCACTGTAGGTTTCATCCCGGATATGGGAAGCCTGCTGGCGGTCCAGCTGGGCGTAAGTGACGCCGGTGCATGACTCGGACATCTTGGTCAATCCCAGGTTGATTCCATCGGCCAGGATAGCGGTGAGCAGGAGCTGCTTGTCCTTGGAGGGTTGGCCGGACTTGAGGTTGGTGAAGTGGCGGGTGAAGCCCGTCCAGCCATCGACTTCCATCAACAGGTCGGTGATCCTGATTCGCGGGAACATGGCGCTGGCCCGGTCGATCAAGGGTTGCGCTTGTTGTGGCACGATCGTCTCGAGCGGGGTGATCTTCACGCCGTTGGCGGTGATCAGCACCCCGGGCAGTTCATCACGGGAGGCCAGAGCGTTGACTTGGTGCAGCCTTTCGCTGAGTAGGGCAAGACGGTCCTTGAGATATTCTTCGCCGCCGGTGGTGGTGACCAGGGGCAGTTCCCCGGCACTCTTCATCAGCGTGTAGCCGGAGCCTGCCAACAGGTAGTCATTGAAGTCTCGAAATTGCCGGGAGCCGGTGACCCACATGTCTCCGGACCGCAGCGCATTCTTGAGCTCCGCCAGGGCGCAAAACTCGTAGAATCCGCGGTCTATGCCGTTCTCGGTGAAAACCAGAGGCTTCCACCTGGCCCGGATGAATGACGTGGGTGCATCTTCGGGGACCTTTCGGGCATTGGTGGTGTTCATGGTGCGGATGACCTTGATCGCGGCCAGTAGGTCTTGCGTCGCGGGGGCTGCTTGGAGGTCAAGGACGGCCAGAAATGCCGGCGTGTAGCGGCGGATCGTGGTGAAGTGGGCACTGACGAGTGCGAGGTGGTCCTCGAGGGCTGGCCGGGTCAGGTCCTTGGCTTGGGCGATGCTTTCAGCCAAGGATTCCCACCCGATAGCTTCGTCAATAGCAGCGAAGGGATCCTCACCGTTCTCCTTGGCTGCGATCAGGGTATCGCCGAGCTTGGAATGCAGGCGCATCATGGCTGCGACGGTGGCACGGGAAGCCAGGGTGTTCTGGTTTTGTTTGTTCCGGGCGGTGCGAATGATCCGGCCAATAATTCGGTCATGTAGATTGATGATTTCGTCGGTGACCGTAGCCATGCTTTCCACGGACATGGCGAACAGGGTCGCGTGCCGGCGTCCGGGCTCGAACTTGGCCAGGTCTGCCGCGGTCATCGATGCGCCCTCGCGGGCCAACTTCAGCAACCTGTTGCGATGCACCAGTTTGCCGGCGTCCCAGGGCAGACCAAGAGCATGCCAGGCCGTGAGCCGGTCGATATGCTCGTTCATCGCCCGTGCGTTGGGTCGCAGTGGTGCTTGCCTCAGCCAGCCGATTTCGGTCAATGAACTATCGGTGCGGCGAAGCAACAAACCATCCAGACGACGTCGGTGCTCCAAGGAGAGATGGTCGCACAACGTGGTGTGGATTCGCCGATTCGCCCGGGTCAGGGCCTGCGCACAGGCCCTTTCGATGATCCCGATTCCGGGCGAGGCAATCTTCCTTGAGCGCAGGAAGTCCCGCGCGCCTTCGACCAACACAAGGCCTTTGTCTGTTTGTGTGGCAACCTCGCCCACGTGTTCCACGAGCTGGCGAAAATCCGCGATTCCGAACGTGGACATGCCCAGATACGCGCGGATCTCCCGTCCGTGTTCCTGCCGTGTTTCGCCACGTGTCCCATACTCGTCCCAGGTGTCGGTCTGAATGCCTAGCCGGGAGGCGATCCAGGAAACCAATTCAAGGGGAACATCAGTGTCTTCGGCCAGCGCGATACCCGGGTGTCGCAGCAGGCACAGCTGGATGGCGAAGCCCAGCCGGTTGGCATCTGCACGGCGTTGGCGAATCAACGACATGTCCGCTTCACTCAGTGTGTAGTGGGCAGCCAGGTCCTCGGAGCCGGTGGGAATTTCAAGGACTTGGCCGCGTTCGGCAGTCGTGAGCAAGGAACGAAGGGCCATGTCAGAAATCCTTGTTGGTTGGAAGGCGGCGATCTACTGACTTGTCCTCGTGCTGCTGCGGAGCGCCACGCCCGCGAGTCATGGTTTAGCTAGATGCCGGTAGATGGTGGGACGGCTGACGCCGAATTCCTGGGCGATCTGCTCGACGGTATGGGCACGTTTCCCATCGGCATCCTTTTCCTCATACATTTCCCTTGCCAGCTTCACCTGACGGGGACCGAGCTTTGGTTTCTGCCCACCAGTCCGCCCACGTGCCCGCGCGGCGGCCAGCCCGTCACGGGTCCGTTCGGACATCAACGCGTGTTCGAACTCGGCGATCGAACCGATGATCTGAAAAAACATCCGCCCGGCGGGTGTGGAAGTATCGACGCCCTGGTCCAGGACCACCAGGTCCACGCCGTGCTCCTGCAGCGTTTTGGACAGGTCGATGAGGTTTTCCAAGGACCGTCCCAGCCGGTCCAGCTTGGTGACAACGAGCTGATCACCGGACCGGTTGGCCGAGAGCAGCGCCTTGTCGAGTTCGGGCCTGCGGGCGAGTTTCCCCGAGGCGGTGTCGAGGTACACCTGGTCGCAGCCGGCCGCGCTCAGGGCATCGTGTTGGGCTTCGGGGTGTTGATCGCGTGTTGAGACACGCCCGTATCCGATTCGCATAACCAGAATGTATCACCAACCCGGTTGAGCGTTACATTGCCGAGTACACGGCAAGCGTTACAAAATCAGCCGCGGGAATCCGCGGGCCAAGAAACCGGAAGCAGAGTGTCTCGCGAACGATCGTTTCCGGGCGCGTGGAAAATTAGTGCTGGATCGTCTGCCAATTCTTGAGCCATCCCCAGAGATTGAAAGTGGCAGTCGCACTCCCCTTGGGTTCGGAGGTGGCAACCCACTGCCACTAATGATAATGAGTATCATTAAGGTAGTCTGTGAAGCGTGAACACTTCTCCTCGAACTGCGCTGGACTCGCCGCGCCCCGCAGCTCCTTCCCCGCAACTCCCGTCGCACCGGCCCGCCGTCTGGCGGCGGCACGGCACCACGGCAATGCTGTCAGCCGGCATCGTGCTGGTTATCCTGTTCTCCGCGAGCACCGGGCCGCTGTCCACTAGCCTGCTGGAATCGGCGAAGATCATTGCCGGGCACCTGGTTCCGGGCATGGCATGGATGAGAGACGGCTCCATCACCGTCTCTCAGGACCAAGCCGTCTGGAACTTCCGCCTGCCGCGCACGCTGCTGGCGGGCATTGCCGGGGCCTCCCTGGCCCTGGCAGGTGCGTTGTTACAGACCAACGTCCGCAACCCGCTGGCCGAGCCCTACATCCTGGGCGTCTCGGCAGGCGCCGGGGTCGGCGCGGTGCTGGCCATCGTGGCGGGATCCACCGCCGTGGCCGGGCTCAGCCTGAACGCCGCGGCCTTCCTGGGTGCCGCCGGCGCCACGGTGCTGGTGTACCTCCTGGCGAAGCAGGGCGGGGTGATCGCACCCTCCCGGTTGATCCTGGCCGGCGTGGCTCTCGGCTCACTGCTGGCTGCAATCACCAACTTCCTGACCATCACCACCGAGGCGCAGAACGTCTACAGCGTGCTGTTCTTCCTGCTCGGCAGCGTTTCCGCCGCCAGCTACGCCCAGCTGGTGCTGCCCGGAATGGCACTGGCAGTGGTCGCGACCTACGCGATGACCCGCTCCCGGGCACTGAACGCCATGCTGGCCGGGGACGAGACGGCGATCGCGCTGGGCGTGAACATTACCGCCATGCGCCGGACGCTGCTGCTGGCCACAGCCCTGCTGACCGCCACCACCGTGGCGGTGTGCGGCGGGATCGGCTTCGTGGGACTGGTGGTCCCGCATGCGGTGCGCATGATCGTGGGCTCGGACCACCGCCGGATGCTGCCGCTGGTGATCCTCGGCGGCGCATTCTTCCTGATGCTCACCGACCTGCTGGCCCGCACTGTGGCCCAACCTGCCGAAATCCCGCTGGGCATCCTCACCGCCGCGGTCGGAGCCCCCTTCTTCCTCTGGCTCATGCGCACCTCCGGCGCCGGCGCGGCGGGGGTGAACCAGTGAACGTCTCCTTTGAAAACGTCAGCGTCGAGATCCGCGGCCGGAGGATCGTGGACAACGTGTCCCTGGCAGTGCCCTCAGGCACGGTGCTGGGCATCCTTGGCCCCAACGGCTGCGGCAAGTCGACGCTGCTGCGCACCCTGTACCGCGCCCAAAAGCCCTCCTCGGGTGTCGTACGAGTGGGCGGGGACGATGTCAGGAACCTGGACGGACGCGAGGTGGCTCGGCGGATCGCCGTCATGGCTCAGGAGTCCACCCAGGAATTCCCGATCACGGTCCGGGAGATGGCGATGCTGGGCCGGGTGCCGCACCAGCGCGGCTTCGGCGCCGACTCGACCGCGGACGTCGAGCTCGTCGAGACAGCCCTGCGCGAGGTAGGTGCCGCACACCTGGCCACCCGCTACTTCACCGGGCTCTCGGGAGGAGAAAAGCAGCGTGTGCTGCTGGCCCGGACCCTGGTGCAGCAGACCCCGCTGCTGGTGCTTGACGAACCCACCAACCACCTAGACATCGCCTTCCAGCTCGAACTCATGTCCCTGGCCACTTCCCGCGGACTCACGGTGCTCACCGCCCTGCATGACATGAACCTGGTTACCGAATTCTGCGACCACGTGGCCCTGCTGCGGGGAGGGGAATTGCAGGCCATTGGCCGCCCGGACGAGGTGCTGGATGAAAACGCCATCCGCACCGGATTCGGCGTGGACTCGGCCCGGATCGAGCACCCGCTCACCGGCAGGCCGCTGATCGCCGTCGCCCGACTCACCCCGGGGGCACTAGAACAAGCCATCCACCACACCGAACCACTCAAGGAACACGCATGAACAACAAACCCCTGCTTCTCATTTCCGGCCTGATACTGGGCGGCACGCTGCTGGCCGGCTGCGGCCAGTCCGTCTCCGCCTCCGCTCCGGCACCAGCCGCGGACTCCGCGAAGACCATTGAAAACTGCGGCCGCACGCTGGACTTTGCCGGAGTGCCGCAGCGCGCGGTGGCGATGACCCCTGGCCAGTCCGAGATGCTGGTGCGCCTGGGGCAGGCGGAGAAGGTCGTGGCCGAGGCCCAGACCAAGGGCGGGGCACTGATGCCGGAACTCGCGAACCTCGGCATCGCCACGCAGCTGACCGAACAGGGGCCGCCCTCGAGGGAGGTGCTGCTGGGCGTTGCCCCGGACCTGGTCTATGCGCCCACCAGCTACGAGTTCACCGCCGAGCAGGGTTTCGCAAGCATCGACCAGCTCGAGGCGGCAGGCGCGCAGTCCTACATTGCCACGGCCGGCTGCGCGGAGCGCCGCGGCACCGCCGAGGTGGCAGACCTGCTCACCGACATCGAAAACCTGGGCAAGGTCTTCGAAGCACCGGATCAGGCAGCGGCCCTGGCTGCCGAGGCAAGGGACGTGCTGGATGACGTCGCGCAGCGGGTCGCCACAGCCGAGAAGCCGTCCGTGGCCGAGCTCTTCGTTGAGGGCAACACCGTTTCGGCCATCGGTGCGGGCATCGAGTACAACATGATTGAGATCGCCGGGGGCGAGAACGTATTCAGCCCCGATGACAAGGCATTCGCCCAGTTCTTCTCCTCGGTCATTTCCCCCGAGACACTGGTGGCCAAGAATCCGGAGGTCATCGTGTTCACCACTCTTGATCAGGCCCACGAGAAGGCAACCCGCGATTTCCTGCACACTAGGTTCCCGCAGCTGGACGCCGTAAAGAACGACCGCCTGGTGGCCATCGACTCCAGCGACGTCATGCCGGGCTCCTGGGGCAACATCCATGCGGTGCAGCAGATCGCCCAGGGACTGCACCCCGAGGCGTTCTAGATTCCGCAGCACCACCCAAAATGCCTTCGGGGCCAACCAAGTGGCTGGCCCCGAAGGCATTTGCGTCTCCCAATGCTCCGATGCTCCCGATGCGGCGATGCTCCCGATGCCGGTGCTATGTGGGCTGGGCCTGGGGCGCGCGGTGCAGGTCCGCCAGCTCGACCCGGCGGTCGCAACGGGCCAGCGTCGATTCCCGGTGCGAAATCGTCACGACGGTCATGTCCCCGGCCAGCTGCTCCACAGCATCAAGCAAAAGTGCTTCGGTGGCGGCGTCCAGGGATGCGGTGGTCTCATCCAACACCAGCACGCTGGGGTCCAATAGCAACGCCCTGGCCAGCGCCATGCGGGCACGCTCTCCTCCCGAAACACCGGCCCCGGCCTCGCCGATGACCGTGTGGACGCCCTCTGGCCAGCGCCCGGCCTCCAGCCGGAGCCCGGCACGTCCCAGGGCATCCAGGGCCAATCCCTCGGTGGCCCCGGGGACTGCCAGCTGCATGTTTTCCAACAAGGTCCCGTGGAAGATCGTGGCGTCCTGCTCCACCAGGGTTACCAGCGAGCGGAAGTCGTGGAGGTCAATGGAAGCCACGTCCACGGCCGCGCCGATGCGCGGAACCAGCCCGATGCTGCCGGCATCCGGGGACCACAAGCGCACCAGAAGACGCGCCAGGGTGGTCTTTCCGGATCCCGAGCGGCCCGAGATGCCCAAGTGCTCCCCGGGGGCCACCGAAAGCCAGGTGGGTTCCAGCACCGGGGTGCCGTCGCCGTAGGAGAAACACGCGCCGCGCACCTCGATGCCCAGCGGTCCCGACGGGGCGAAGGAAAGCGTCGGGGCTGCGTTCGGGCCCTCGGCAGGCATGGCGATTCCCTCCAGCACCCGCGCCGCGCTGGCACGGTGGGGCTGTAATTGGGTGAGCACCGCAACGGCCTCCATCAGCGGGGAGAGCAGCGTGAGCGTTCCAGCGACCAGGGCCGGGATCCACAACCTATCCAGTCCGGGCTGGTTCCAGGCCGCGAGGAAGACGGCGACCAAGATGCCCAGCGAGCACAGTTCGCGCACGCTGGCGGCGGCGGCTTCACGTGACTTGAGCCGCCGTTCGGCCCGGGCCACGGTCCGCGTTGCCGCCGCGAGCTGCCACTGGACCTGTGCCTGTAGCCCGAACCCGAGGATTTCCCGGGAACCGGCGAGCAGGTCAACTGCCAAGGCAGACTGATCGGATTTGGCCCGCTGCACTTCCTCGCCCAGCCGGGCGTTGGCGCGCTGCCAGGGAAGGGTGAGCAGCACCAAGGCTGCAAGTCCCACCACCAGCCCGGCGGCCAGCGCCACGTCGATCCGCAGCAGCACCGCGGTTCCACCCAGCAACAGCACCACGGCCGAGGCCAACTGGGTCAGTGTGTGTGCGTAGAAGAACTCGAGCTTTTCCGTATCCCCCATCGCGGTGGCTGCGAGCCGCCCGGTGTGCTGTCCAGCTTTGCGCGAAGGAACCCCGCGGGAAAACCCGTCAAAGAGTGCCATGCGCAACGCCGCGAGCACCCGGTAGGCAATCGAGTGCGACAAATCCATCTCATGCCAGGTGAGCACCGCACGCAGCAGCACCGCCACTGCGGCGGAGATCCACCATCGTGTGGACGCCAGCTGCCCCTCGACCAGGGCCAGCGTCACCGCATAAGAACCGGCCACCGCCAGGAAAACCAGGGCCAAGTTGTTCGCCAGGCCCACCACCCCAGTCCAGGCCAACGCCAGACGGTGGGCGGACAGATGCGGAAGGAGACCCCACAGGGGATCGGCCCGGCGTAACGTCGTGTCGGTTTTATGCGGGTTCATGGTGCCTCCGGGGATATGGTCGTGACGGTTTCGCTCAGGGTGCCCTCGCGCAGATACAGCACGGTATCGGCGGCGTCCAGGGCCTCGGTGCGGTGGGCGATCATCACCACGATGCGGTGCCGAGCCTCGGCGCGCAGTGAATCCATGAGCTTGACGGCCAGCCCCGAGTTCAGCGCCGAGGTGGGTTCATCGAGCAGCAGCACCGGGCGGTCGGCCAGAATGGCGCGGGCGACGGCAAGGCGCTGGAGCTGGCCGCCGGAGAGCGAATGCCCTGCCTCGGCCAAGACGGTGTCCAACCCAAGGGGCCAGGACTCGAGCTCGATGCCCAGCCCGGCCGAGACCAGTGCGCTGCGCATCGTCTCGTCGTGCGCCCCGGGCCGCACTGCAGCGAGGTTTGCCCGGATGGTGCCGGGGAACAGGTAGCTGTGCTGGGAAACCACGCTCACGTCATCCGGTTGCAGTGGCCGACCGTCCAGCAGGCATTGGCCCTCGGCGGGGAGAAACCCGAGCATGATGTCGAAGAGCGTGGATTTCCCTGCACCCGAGGGACCGGCCAGGGCAGTGATCCAGCCGCGGCGAATGCTGGCGGTGGCCCCGTGCATCACCCAGGGAGATTCGGGTCCGTAGCGGAAGGACACGTTCTCTAGCGTCAGGGTGTGGCCGTGGCGCCGCCGATCACCGGCCGCGGCGCCGTTCGCCGCTGCGGCATCGGCCCGGGGCTCGGAGGGTGTTGCACCCTCGGCGCCGATCGCCGCATCGATGCTACCCAGGGCGGAGATGCCCAGGTATCCGGAGTGCCATTGGCGGGCCAGGTCGCGGACGGGCCTAAAGACCTCCGAGGCGAGCATGAGCGTGAAAAAGGTGAGGGCCGGGGAGGTGCCGAGCCCCGCGGGCAGCACCCCGAGGACATCCAGGGCGGTCAGTGCCGCGGCGGCCAGCAAGCCGGCCTGGATCCCGAGGTCGGCCAGTGCGGTGTCGGCCAGCGACACCCGCATGGTGGCTACGGTGGCGCGGTGCAGCGCCTCGGAACGTTCGTCCAGCCGGGCCCGGAAGCGCGGGAGTGCATCGAGGATCTTCAGCGTGCGCATGCCCTGCAGCGCCTCAAGGAAGTCGGCACTCAACGCCTCGTAGGAATCCCAGTGCGTGGCGCCGCGCCGGGCCAGGAGCCGGCCCCACAGCCGCGGGGCACCCACTGCAACCACGACGGCGGCCAGCAGCGCCGCAGCGAGCATCGGGTTAAGTATTGCCACTGCGGCCAGCAGGATCGGGCACAGGATCTGCAGCTGCAGTGCATGCGGGATGTAGGCGGTGACGTATGGTTCCACGCCGTCGGCCCCCTCGCTCAGGGCCAGGCGGCGCGCCCCGCTGCGCTCGGTGTTGTCACGCAAGCGCTCCGGACGCAGTAGCGCCGCGGCCAGGGTGGCGCGCAATTCCAGGCGCACCGCGGTGCCCAGTCCGCTAGCCAGCCGGGTCTGGACTTGCTGCAGTGCAGCCCGCAGCAGCCCGCAGCCGAACACGGCCAGCAGGTCCCGAACCACCTGCGCCGCTGAGTGCCCCTGGCCGGGCAGCAGCCCGGCCAGCGCGCCGGCCAGGAACCATGCCTGCACCCAATAGCTGGCGGAGCCCAGGCACACGATGGCGGTGAGCGCGTTCAGTCTCCGGTTGTGGCCGCGGGTCAGGGCCTTCAGGCGCTTATTGACCAACATGGGTGTTTCCTTCCGATCTCTGTGCCCGGAAACCGAGCGCGTGCAGCGTGGTGAACCCGTCCCGGGTCCCAGTCCAGCCGGCTACTGGCCGGAAAGTGTGTTCCCGGCCGGTAGCCAGGGAAGAATAGAGCAGGTGCGCGGCGGCACCGGCGGCCCACCACATGGCCGCTTCGTCGGGTGCCGCGCGGGTGCGAAGGAGCAGTATCCCGTCCAACGAGTGGACCCATTCCTGTCCCGCGCATTCAAGGTGTAACCCCCTTTTGGCAATGTCTTCCTGGCCAAGGACCACGACGTCGCACCCGGCAGGTGCCGGCAGCGGGAAGGCCCCCAACAGCCGTCGCCACACGCCCCAAGGTACCCGGCGCACCGGGTGCGCGAGATTGGGAATCGGCGAGTGAATCGGCAAGCTACGCCGACGCAACAGCTCAACCGTCCCGAGCACCGCCCCTGGCGTCAGGTCGTATGCGTGCTCGGGGTGGCGGAGCCCCGGTCCGGCTGCCCAGTGCTCCACCGAAGCAACGGTGCGTGGTTGCCGCTGCGGGCATGGCTGCGGCCGACCGGCAGGCCCCGCGGCAGCCATGCCCCACTGGGCCAGGCTCGGCAGTTCATCCCCGGCGCCAACAGCCAGGGCAGCCAAGGCCAGCTCCGGTGCGGTGTCCGGCCAGCGCCCTTGCCACGCGGCGTAGTCCGGCAGCCTGGCGACGGCAGCCAGGGTTGCTGGGTCGGCAGTGAGCCACCGGCTCTTCAGCCCGCGGGAGGCCGCATGGCGGGACACGCCCAGAAGCGCATAGGCGGTGTCAGCCAGCAGCAGCGGTAAGGCACGGTGGTGGTATCTGGCCGCGGTGCGCTGCGGCAGCACGCTGAAAACGAGGATGGCGCCGGCCATGGCGGGCGCGGTAGCGGTGCGGCGGTGCGTGGTGGAATCCTCCGCGTTGTAGGCGTGGATTCCCGGCGGCACGTCGCAGCAGGTGCCGCAGAGCAGATGCACCTGTACCGGATAACACGCCCCGGCCGAAGGGATCGCTCGTTGCGGGATGGTCCCCTGGGCCCCGGTGGCGGGATTCGTGTGCACACCGCGGGCTCTCCAGAGCGTGTCGAGAACCTCGGCGATCGGCACCGAGGCGTCGGCAACCGCGTGGTTTGCGCCAGCGGGGGTACCCCAGGTGTTCTGGCGGGGTCCTGGGCGCGTCATGGATCCAGGCATGTGCTCGGACCAGGCGGCGGTGAATTCCCGGCCGTGGTGCGGATTGCTATCGGGTGTCATGGTTCCTACATGTGTGGTGGCGGGGCGAGGGTGAAATCCCCCGGGGCTACCGGCGGCACGTCCCGCCAGCCGCGGGACACGGCGGCTCCGGCGACGCGCGGACACCCCAGGTAGGCGAAGGCCGCAGGGGCGTTGGGCACCAGACCGCCGACCACGACCCGCACCACGCTCAAGCCGGTCAGGGCAACGTCCTCGGTGGTCAGTTCTCGGGTGTAGACCTGGTGCCCGGCACGGGCCAGGCTCCGGTGGACTTCCTCCATGGGCACGCCAGCCACTGTCTCGATGTCCACCAGCCCGCCGGCCGGTTCCCTGAAGCGCTCGGCCAGGGCATGCATCTGCGGGTCCAGCCACACCTGCACGTGGGCCCCGAGGTCCCGGACGGCTTCGAACTGCTCGCCGGCGTCTTGCAGGTAGCGACGGTCCGCCCGGTGTTCCAGGTAGAGGCCGCGGGCCATGAGCCCGGCCTCGACCGCCTGGAAGACCCAGCCGTCCGCGTCGGTGGTGCCCTGGGTGTAGATCCACGTGTGGACCGCCTCCAACACCGCCTTGCGGGCGGCGTCGGCCGGGTCGTTTTTGCAGGAGAATCCTGCGGCATAGAGCCCGGTGTCCGGGTCGTAGACCAGTGCGGCCATGGCCGGGGCGAATTCGCTGGGCATTTCCACTACCCAGTATTGAAGTCGGCAGCCTTCCATGTCCTGGGCCAGCCCGGGGATCGAGTCGGTGCGGATACCCCGGGTGGGGCCATCGAGATGCCACCACAATTCCAGGGCGTCGCGTTCCACGGTTTCCAGCAGGGCTCGGTCCCGCGCGTCGGCGAAGCCCTGCCCGGTGGCGATTCCGGCGTAATTCAGGTGGTGGATCCTTGGCAGCGCGGCGAAGCGCCGTTGCCGCCAGTTCAGGTAGACCAGGCTGGCGGGCAGCCAGACCTCTTGCCCGTCGACGTGTCGGCGGCAGGAGGTCCAGAGCGTTTCGGTGTCCTCGTCCAGGTTCCGGTACGGAAAGTCGGGGCGTCCCAGCTGCCAGGGGGCAAATCGGGGCAGCTCGTGCAGCGGGACGATACGGTGCCCGGCGGCCCTTGCCTGCCGGGCGTTGCCGATGAAGTGCTCGGTATCGGGGACGTCCGCCGGGATGAAGTTTCCGCAGTAGCGTTCCATGCCCTCGGCCACCGCCGCAATCCAGGCCTGGCGTTCATCGCCGAAGGTGGTGCCCAGAGACACGCGGTCGGCGGGCCAGTCGCCCAGCCAGCGGGCGTCGGAGACCTCGGCGGTCATGGAGGTGTAGGCGGGCGGTGCGTGCTCGGGGGTGAGCACAGAGCGGACCCGGCGGATGATCCCGGTGTGTTCATCCACCAGAGTATGCAGCGGTAATAGGCCAAGGTGTTCGGCTGTGGTCATGGGGATAATTCGCATTCTGCTGGGACGGGTGAATTGGTCGTGGCACGCAGCCGCGTTCGGTCGGTCGGATCCCAGGGATCGGTGTCGTCGCGGAACGGGTTGAATTCACGGGTGAACGGGAGAACCTCGGAACGGTCAAGGAATTCCTGGATCCGTGCCATGAGTCCTCCGTGGCGGCGCAGCGAGGATGCGGACCCTGGCTCCAGATCGGCGGTGAGCCGGTGTCCCCACGGGCCGGTGAGAAAGCCGCTGTTTCCCGTTGCCCAGGCCTCGGCCAGCTCGAGGGCCTCGTGGGCAAAGAAATCCCGGTGCCCGGAAACCACCAACAGAGCCGTTTGGCAATTTCCATAGCGGGTGCCAAGATCCAGTTTTGGCGCCTTCCACAGCCTGTCCCATTGGCCGGGGGCGTCCGCCCCGTAGATGTTCTCGGGCATCGCGTGGGCCAACCCGCGTTCCCGGGCCTCGTGGCACCGGCGTTCAAGGTCGGGACTGGCCAGCGGCGCCCGCGATTCGGCAGCGAAACCGTGCATGTGCCACCAGCCGATCCGGTCGCGCAGGCGCGGAGACCCGTCCGGGTTCCTGGCGGTCTCAAAGAGTCCAAGGGCGGGGACCATGGCGACCACGGCCGCGGCGCGCAACTGGTTCCCGTCGATTTCGAGGCGGCGGGCAGTCTCCAATGCGCAATGGGCATCATAGGAGGCACCGGCCAAGAACAACGGCCCGTTCAGCAATCCCTCGCGCTCCAGGAATCGCGCGGTTTCCGCACCGTCCTGGCCCTCGGTCGCGTAGGGCAGCCACGTTCCGGTGGAACCGTAACGGCCGCGTACATCCTGGACGAGCACGTCATGGCCTTGGGCCTGCCAGGCGCCTGCCTGGGCCCGATATTGCCGCCGATCATACGGCGTGCGGATCAACACCGTTCCCCGGTCCGTGTCGTGGACGGAGCGATGGTGGTCGCCAGCCAGCACGGTGCCGTCACCCAGTGCGATGTTCAGTCTCTGGGGTGAGGTGCGGGATCTGGGATTCATCGCCGTCGACCGGGATTTTCTGCCGGTTCGGCAAATCCGAGGACCGGATGTTGGCTGCTGCACAGCGTCCGGGTGTCGAGCCGCCAGAGGTTGCGCCGCAGTGCGGCAAGCTCGTCCGTGTCGTATTGCCATGCGGCGACCATGGACCGGATCCGTGCGCCAAGGAATTGGGTGGCAAGTGCGGGTAGGCCTTCGAGGGTTCCATCAGCGGGCCGTGCGGTCCCAAGCCAAACGTCCAGTTCGTCAGCGGCAACCGAGGCGGCCAGCCGGCGGCGCAGCACCTGTGAACCACTTGGGTCACCCGGGGCTAGTGCGAGTGGATCCACAAAGAGGATCTCTCCCTCGCGGTAGCACCGCAGCACGGCGGTGCCGCTGTCCGGCAGCGCGTCCAGGAGGCTACGCTCCGCCGGGGTGGTTGCCACTTGGACAACCAGGCCATGCGCCGCCACCGGTGTTCCACCGTCGTCGATGTCCTGAATGTCGAGCCCAGTCAGAGCAGTGTGGACAGACTCCCACCCGATCGTAGGGCACAGCACGGCGAGGCGTTCTCTCCCGGGGTGCGGACGCATTCTCTGGACTGCGCGGGCTTCCAGCTGTTGGCCTATTTGGCCGCGAATGGGATCCAGCATGCGCGCCGGTGCCCCGGTGGGCGTCTGCACGCGTAGGAATGTGCCGTCGGAGGAACGCACCGTGGTGTGTCCACGGAGTTCGAAATCATCTATGGCCGGGCTACTCATGGGTCCTTTCAAAATGTTGGCTCGCGGGCGCGGCACTGCGGGGTGGATGCCAGACATCCACCCCGCAGTCGAGAATGGTCGACTAGTCGAACGGGTTCTCGACGAGCGCGTTCGAGTGGGTGGCCGACAGGTGGGCCAACTGATCGGTCTCTTCTACTTCTGCAAGTACCACGGTGTTTTCCATGGGGGTTTCCTTTCGTAGGTGTTGTCATTGCCGTTCTGGCAACAAGAAGACTGTATACTTAATGAGAATCATTCTCAACTAATGCGTCATGGAGGTTCCATGAAACACGAAATGCTTGTCGTGGCGGACCAGCGGGCCCGAACGATTGGCTTCATCGATCCCGCGACCCAAGAGATCACCGGCTGGATCCCCGGCGTGGTCCTGGCCGAACACGCCGGGATCCTGCCACTGGGCAACGGACGGTGCGCCTGGATTGACAATGCGGGCGGATCGCTCATCGTCATGGATCCCTTCGCCGCCACGGACACGGATCCCGCGGCGGCGATTGAACACCGAATTTCCGTAGCCATCCCGGGAGAGCACATGGCCTGCGACCCCGCGGGCCGGTTCATTGCCGTCAGCACTGGCCTTGGGCAATCCTGGGAGCCGTGGAGCGACCTGCTCAGCGTCGTGGACCTGCGGGCAGCAGCGGGCCCATACTCCCGCCGGATCCGCACCCGCTCCGGCGAGCCCGGCGTTGTGGTGGCAGCAACCCCTGACGGACCGCGCGCGGTCCTGCGGCACCGCGAACCCGGAGCCATCGAATCCATCTCCATCGATGCCATCCTCACCGACGGCGTACATTGCCCGCAGCTGCGCGGCGGGATCCACGAAGCGGTCGGCACCGAAGGCCACGGAGACGCCTATGATCCGGCAACGGGCACCCTGTTCGTGGCCACCGAGCGCGGCCTTGAGTGCTTCGACGTGCGTGGGCGGGTCCCCGTTCCACTGCCGATGCGTCCCTGGGAAGCGGCGGGCCGCGCCTACTTCCTGCGCCATTGCCCCCGGCGGCGCCTACTGGTTGCCGTGCTGCGCGAAGGCGGGGAGCAACCGCGCCGGTGGGATACCTGGGGCAATACGCTGTGGGTCCATAACATCGACGCCAATACCTCGCGCAGCGCACCACTGGGCGACGGGATGATCTTCCGCTTTGCCCTGACCGGCACCGCCATTGCCGTGGCCCGGATCCACCCGGATGGGGACGACCTGCGCGTCTATGACGCCGAAACCCTGCAGGAGCGCGGCCGATGGAGCCTGCCGCCGATGGACCAGGCGCCGCGTCGCGGTGCCGAACCATGGGACAACGCCGATCGCCGGGCAATCGCGGCTTCGGGCAGCGACGAATGGGTCGCGGTGACCCGGGGCGGGCACGGCGAGGTGCATCTGGTGGACACCGGGGTTCCCGGATCTGCGTTGGTCACCATGGAGGTTCCGACGCCGCTGAACGACGGCGGCCACCTGGCTTGGCTCAAACGCGCAACCGCCGGTCCCGGCGACACGGTGGGACGATGATCCGGACCATGGCCGCGAAGAAGGGAAACGGCGTGGCTCCGGCCTCGTTGGACCTGAAGGAAAAGCCCCCGCTCCACGAGTACTTCCGGACCCAATTGCTGCATTGGGATTCCACACCACGCCAAGGCATGCCACAGGTCGCCGGCGGCAACGCCGTCTACACCTGGCGCAGCCCCGAGGAGGAATTCCCCGCGCTGTACCGCGTATCCGATGACTGGCTACGCCGGAGTCTGGCCCCGGGCAACCCGCCCGAACCCCCACCAGCCGGCTCCGCGCTGCCGGTGCCCGCGAACCGGGTGGTGCGCGGATTCGCCCTCGATCCCTCGGGCATGCGGGTCGCCGCCCTTCTCGGTCCGGCGGACGGCGAACTGGCCGAGATTTGGTTGCTCGCGGCGGGCACGGCGCCCGTGCCTCTGCCCGGCCCCCAATCCTGGCATGCCGCCCCGGTGTGGGCACCGGATGGAACGTCGCTCTGGGTGCTTTCCGGGAAACCCCCGGAACAAGCCATCTGGCGCTGCGCAATTGGCGCAAACGGTCCCACCGGGCCACCGGAGCCGTTTCCGTTCCCCGAGGAACTCGGAACCCCGGGCGCCGGGGAAAGGATGAGCCTGCGAATCACAGACGGATCGTTGCAGCTCACGGTGCGCATCCCCGGTCACGGATCGCGGCGCTGGATCCACCGGGACGGTGGCTGGATCGGAATTACGGGCCCAGACCCGCTTCCGGTGGACGTCCCGGGGCACAAGGTTTTGGCCAGATTAAGTGGCCCGCACGGAATCGTGTTGGCCACCGAGGGGCCCGCCGGCACCGAGGTGACACGGGACGGGACAACGCTGTGGAAGCTGGAGGCAGCCGAGCAACTCACCGCACTGTCTCTCAGCACGCATCCGGACGGCGGCGCGCTGTGGGTCCAGAGCGCTTCCCCGGAACGTCCCTCGGGCGTCGTTTGCCTGGAGCTCCAGGCGGTGGCCGATGCCGCCACTCAGCAACCGCCGGGCAGGGACTCCGCCGCTTTCACGCACCTTCGGCTGCTGGTCCCCGCCCGCGACGGAGTGGAGATCCCCGTGATCGTCTCGGCACGGACCTGCGACATTTCCAAGGAGCGCCCCGCATCTCCGCGGCCGCTGCTGCTTTCTTGCTACGGGGGCTTCGGGGTTGTGCACCGCACCGAGCCAGAACCCAGCGTGGCCGCGTGGATTGCCGCCGGCGGCATCCATGTGGCAGCTCAGGTACGCGGGGGCGGGGAACTGGGCCCGCAATGGCACGAGGCCGGACGAGGGGCCAACAAGTTGCGTGCCATCCACGACCTGATCGATGTGGCCCGCCACCTGGTGGTTCAGGGCTGGACGACGGTAGAGGGCCTCGCCGCCGTGGGTGCCTCCCATGGCGGCTTGGTGGTCAGTGCCGCCGCGTTGATGGAGCCCGGCGCCTTCGGCCGGGTGATTGTGGTGGCACCTTTGCTGGATACCGTCAATCTGCAGCGGCACGGGTTGGGATCCCAATGGCTCCACGAATTCGGGGCCGATGGGGGAACCACCGGGCAGCAACGCGCCACCTATTCCCCGCTCCATCTCCTGGCCGCACTGGATTCGGCCGACGGGCTTCCACCGATACTGTGCTGCGTGCTCGGCAATGACGAACGGGTCGACAACACTGCAGCGGAGGAATTCGTCGCCGGGATCCGGTGCCGCGGCGGCGGTGCCTGGCTGCACAGGGAGCATGGCGGCGGTCATGCACAACGGGCCTCTGGCAGCCTGCTGGATTTCTCTGCCACCGTACTCTCGTTCGCGGCTGACCATCGGCACTGGCCGATTCGGGGTTAGTCAACGAAACCTAGCAGGCAATCCCGGCGACACGCCTATCTCCACGCCGCCGTCGAAAGTTTGGAGGTGATGCGCATCTTGACCGCCGTTCTGGCCCACGCAAATGGTCGCGCTCGAGAAATGCCATACCCCTCACGAATTTGGATCGCAACCCCATGGCCCTGATCTGTTTTCGGTCCCTCTCGCCTCTGGGATAGGAACATATCAACCTCACCGGCGATTACACCAGGCCACGCACCAACAGGATCAAGCCCGGCAAATACAGGCGGCAGCGACGCGCATCTAAAGCTTAGCGTCGGATATTTCACTTTTTCACAAGCCACCCCTAGTAGACGACGGCGTTGATCCCGGTGAAGACCTGGAAGAACGTCAGGACGAACAGGACCACCATGGCCGGGCGGGCGGAACGGAACAGCGTCCCGATCCCCGCGTCCTGCTGTTGGAGGCTGGCTTGGATGTCGTCCACTTCGGCCTGGGCGATCTCGTCGGTACCGCGCAGCTTCTTCAGGACCTTCAGCGCTTCCTGGCCCCGGCCCCGGGTGAGCAGCCAGCGCGGGCTGGCCGGGCTGAGCAGCATGCCGAAGAAGAAGATGATGGCGGGGAAGACCCCTGCCGCGAGGATCCACTGCCAGGACCCCGAATCGTGGAGCAGGTCCCCGACGATGTAGGCGCCGAGGATGCCGACGTTGACCGCCAGCTGGTACAGGCCGGTCAGCAGACCGCGAATCCGTGTGGGGGCCAGCTCGGAAAGGTAGATCAGGCCGAACATGTTGGCGATGCCCACGGCCAGGCCGAGGAAGAAACGGGCGAACATCAAAAACCCGATGTTCGGGGCCAGCCCGCAGGCGATGGACCCGACGATGAAGATCCCCGCCCCCACCAGCAGGATGTGCCGGCGGTCGAAGCGCCGTGAGGCGATGGTGCTGACCACGATGGCCGGCAAGGCGCCCCAGAGGAGCAGGGAGGTGACCAGCCCCTGGGTTTGGGCGTCGATGCCGAAGTCCTGGGTCAGCAGGGGCAGGGCCCCGGAGATCGCGCCCGAGTCGTAGCCGTAGAGCAGGCCGGAGAACCCGGCCAGGATGGCAATGAGGATGACCACCTTGGGGATCGCCTCGGTGGAATGATCTCTGGACGATGGCGCCTTGTTCTCAGCCATGGAGGTGCTCCTTTGCGGGCTACGTGTCGGCGGATTCGTTGGCCGGGGGGAGACTGCCTCCACATCGGCCGGAAGGCTCGGCCCGAAAGTAACGAACGACACAACACTAGAGGTCCTATGTCTGGATCGTCAAAACTGGCAATTCAGCACGGATTTACGAATTCATGCACAAATCACCGGAGTTACATAGGATGTTTTGCCGTCGGGTTAGCGGTCCAGGGTGACCGTACGCAGGTCCAACCGGCGTAGCACCCGATCCACCGCCTCGGGATCCGCCTCGGGTTCCCGGCGCATCGACAGCACCTCGCGCCGGGCTGCGTCGAGGGCCTCGCGTTGGACCTGGTCCATGGCCGCGAGGGTCTTTTTGACGATGCGCGCCTTCTCCGGGTCGTCGCCGAAATCGTGTTCGAGGATCCGGTGCAGCGAGGACATGCGACGGGCGAGCTTCTCGCGCCGTTCGGGGGAGAGCTTCTGCGCCGCCTCGGATTGCCTGACGGTGTCCATGGCCACCTCCTCGGCGCGGACGGCGATGGCCCGTTCGGCCCGTTCGGCCTTGGCCCGGTCGTCGGGCAGCTTCAGATGCCGCATCAGGGTCGGCAGGGTCAGCCCCGGGCCCACCAGGGTGACCAGCAGGACGGCGCAGGCGCAGGTGATGATGAAGTTGCGCCCCGGGAACGGGTCCCCGTTGTCCATCTCCAACGGGAGCGCCAAGGCCAGCGCCAGGGTGGCCAGACCCCGCATGCCGCACCAGCTGACCACGAGCACTTCCTTGAGCGAGCCCGGCACGCTGTTGCGCTTTTCGGTGCCCCCGACCTTGTACATCAACATCATCCAGCCGAAACGCACCAGCAGCACCGCGGCGCAGACGACCAGGATCCCGGGGATGAAGGCCATGATGCCCGCTCCTTCGTCCTCGAAGACGTAGCGCATCTCGATGCCCAGCAGGCCGAAGGCGACCCCGGTGGTCAGCATCTCCACCACGTCCCAGAAGGAGTTGCGGGTCAGGCGTTCGGCGGAATCCTGGGGGCGGGCCCGCCGGCCCAGTTCCAGGGCGGTGACCACGACGGCGACGACGCCCGAGCAATGGATCTCCTCGGCCAGGATGTAGACGGCGAAGGGGGCCACCAGGGTCGCGGCGGAGCGGGCCACCAGATCGGGGACGAAGCGGTTCAGTGTTCCCACGAGCCAGGCCATGGCCAGGCCCAGGACGACGGCTCCGGCGGCGCCGAGGAGGAAACGCGGGATCACATCCCAGCCGACGTCCCGGCCGCTGGCGGCCGCGGCCACGGCGGTCTGGAAGATGACGATGGCGGTGGCGTCGTTGAACAGCCCCTCGGTTTGTAGCACGGTGGTCAGCCTGCGGGGCATGCTGACCTTGGCGGCGACCGCCTCGACGGCCACGGGGTCCGGCGGGGCGACGATGGCGCCGAGCGCGATGGCCGCCGGCAGTCCCATGGAGGGGATCAGCAACCAGGTGGCCCCGGCGACGATGGCCACGGTCACGGCGATGAGCAGGACCGCCAGCAGCACCAAGGAACGCCAACGCAGCCGGAAGACCGCCCAGGAACTACGCTGGGCCACCGCATACAACAGCGGAGGCAGGAACAACGGAAGGATCATTTCCGCGTCGATGTGGATCTCGGGGATGAACGGCAGATAGGCCACCAGCGCCGAGAAGACGAGCATCAGCACCGGATAGGGCAATCTGATCCGCTCCCCGAGCCCGGCGACGAGCACCGTTCCGAACAGCAGGCCAACGAGCAGGATCAAGAATTCCATGGGTGTGTTCCTCCGGGCGCCAGTCTTTCACGCCGCGGGCCCGCCCGGGCCCTGAAATCGACCTGGGCGGTAATGAATCGGTGACTACCCGGGGGAGGGGGCAGTGCCTACTGGTCGCCGCTGGCCGTTCCGCGTCCCAGCAATGCCTCGGCGGACTTCCAGGCCGAGATCTTGCACCCGTTGCCCAGGGCGAAGGCACGTTGGACCGTCGTCTCGTTCAAGGTGCCCTCCACGATGGCCGTCTGTGGACCGGCCGACTCCTGGGTGCAGTCGGCATCCTTCTTCGCCTTCCCGGTCAGCACGGTCTTGCCGGGGCCGTCGAGGAAGGTGCAGGCCTCCTCGGCCTGAGGATGGTCGGTCCCCTTACCGGGGACCCCTCCGGAACAGACGAGCCGGTACCGGTGGACTACATCCTCGCCATTGGAGGTGATGGTGATGGACAGATCGGCGTCCGTCCCCTCCTCCGGGCCCGCCGGTTGTTCGGTGGGCTCCGGGGCCGAGGACTCCGTGGCGGCAGTGGTCTGCGTTGGTTCGGAGTCGGGACTTTCGCCTGCGCAGCCGCTGAGCAGCAGCAATCCCAGTGCGGCGGCGGCCATCGTCGATAAGGTTCGTGCGGTCCAGCGGTTGGCTTGGTTCGTTTCCATCGTGCACCCCCGGTAGCGGTTGGTCGGACAAAGACCCTTAGGGGTGAATCTGCCACTCCCGGCGTCCGGTGTCCACTGTTCGGCGTCGGGGATTCATCGGCCGGGGGTCGGGACCGGCTCCGTTTCCGCGGCCGCGATCAGGTCGTCGGCGACGGCCAGCAGGCGAAGGCGCAGCCCGGTGGCCTGCTCGGCAAAACCCTGTTGCAGCCTCACGTATTCGGCCTTCCCGGCGGCGGTTTCGATACGGATCGGCGTATAGCCCCAGTCGCCCAGTTCGTAGGGGGAGGCCCGCATGTCCATGGTCCTGATGTCCCAGGCCAGTTCGAAGGTCGCCAGCAGCAGTTCCCCCGGAACCGCGGCCGAGAGCTTATAGGCCCATTTATAGAGGTCCATGTTCGCGTGCAGACAACCGGGCTGGTCCAGCGACGCCTGGTTCTCCCGGGTGGGCCGTTCCTCGTTCAGGCCCACGGCCTGCGGGGTGTAGAAGCGGAAGGCGTCAATATGGGTGCAGCGGATCCGGTGGCCTTCGACGACCTCGTCGGTGCCGGCGGCGCCCAGCCGCAGCGGTAGGTAGTCATGGCGTACCCCGTTCTCCTCCGATTTATACGCCATCGCCCATTCATGCAGACCGAAGCAGGAGAAGCGGGCGGGGTTCGAAGCCGCCCCGGCCAGGATCGACCGGGCGTGGGTGACGGTGCGGTGCCGTTCGGCCATGAAGGCCGCCGCGTCGAAGGTGACCCCCTCGCCGTGGGGCCGGTGGTGCCTCCACGTCAGCCGCTCGGCGGCCTGGTCGCCCAGCAGGACGACGCCGGTGCCCGGGTTCCAGCGCTGCAGCCGGCCGGGCTTCTCGGTGTAGTAGGTGAACAGGAAGTCCTCCACCGGATGTTTGCGCTGGGTGGAGCGACGCTGGAGGAATGGTGCGGCGAAGTGTTGGACCCGGTCACGGTGGGCCCGGGCGCGGGGGAGCCAGAGGTCCTCGGTCAGATGGGGCAGATCGGCTGGCATGGTCCCATTATCGCGTTCTCCCGCCCCCGGGACCGCATCGGCGGCGGGAGAGGGGAAAAACAACCGTGGAGTAGGATGGTGGGTCGGGGGGTTCCCGTGCCCCGGGTGCTTCCGTACCCGGCTCGAGGCCGGAATCCCGAGCCTGAAAGGGACACATGGACCATAAGCGGTTGCCCATAGTGAAGGACACCACCGGTTTGGGGATCGGATACAAGATCGGGTGGTGGTTGCAGTTCATGGGGTATTTCTTCTTCGGGCCCGCGGATCAGCTGCCCCACCTCGATCCACGCGAACGCCTGAAGCGTGAAAGGGCACGGCGGGTCCTGCGGGCCCACCGCAAGCGCGGGACCGACGCTCCGGATGAGGTACTGCTGGTCGCCGGCTCCGACTGAACCATCGAGGAGGCGGAGGGCTGGAAAGGACCGCCGGGCAAGGTTGTAGGATTGTTTGCATCCGACAAAACCGACCCCAGTGAGGAACCCCCATGCCCGCCTCGAGCCTCGAGCCGTTGCACCAGGAGTCCACTCCCTCGATCATCGCGCGCAAGATCCGCACCGCCATCGGCAACGGGGAGTTCGAGCCCGGAACACAACTGGGGGAAGCCGACCTGGCCGGGCGGCTGGGGGTCAGCCGGGGCCCGCTCCGCGAGGCGATGCAACGGTTGACCCAGGAGGGCCTGCTGATCAGCATCCGCAACCGGGGGCTCTTCGTCGTGGAACCGACCCCGGCGGATATCTCCGATATCTATCTCACCCGTACCGCCGTCGAACGCGGGGCCGCGCTGAAGATCATCGAACTGGACCGGACCGGAAGCGAGGCGGGGGCGGAGCTGTTGGCCATCGTGGAGAAGATGGCGGCCCTGGGGCCGGGAAGCGATCCTGCCGAACTGAGCCTGATCGACCTCTCCTTCCACGAGGCGATGGTCCGCTGGGCGTCCAGCAAACGGCTGACGCGGATCCACCGGACCCTGGTCACCGAAACCCGGATGTGCCTGGTCGCGCTCGAACAGGCCGAATACTCACTCCAGCACCGGGTGGATGAACACCGGCATATCGCCGAGGCCATCCTCGCCGGGGATGTCCCGGCGTTGCACCGGGCGCTGGCCGAACACATGGACAGCGCCATCGCCCAGCTGCTCGAGCCCCTGGCCGATGGGGCCGGCACCGACTGAGCCCCCTGCCCCGAAGACACCACGAACCGAAAAAAGGGAGGGTGTGCGCCGCGGCGCACACCCTCCATTTCCGAGCTGTCTTCCTACTGCGCCATGGCCTTGCCCGCGTCGGCCTTGGTCCGGTTGACCTGGACCCACTTCCTGGACGGCCAGCCGACCGATCCGGGATCGCCGGGCAGATCCTCGCCACGCAGTGACGCCTGGGACGTCTCCCGCATGCACAGGATAGCGATGAAGCCGACTATGCCGGCCAGCGACATGTAGATCCCCGGCACCAACACGTTTCCGGTGATATCGATCAACTCGTTGGTCAGTGTCTGCGAGGGGCCCGCAATGAACGCCACGGAGAAGTTGTAGCCGATCGCGAAGCCCGTATAGCGCACATTCGTGGGGAATAGTGCCGGCAAGGTGGAGGACACCGAGGCGACCAGGATGACCAGCAGGGCGCCCAGCACGGCCAGACCGATGAACTGCAGGAACAGGTTGTCGATCCCCAGCAACACCATCGCCGGAACGGCCAAGAGAATATACCCGCCAGCAGCGGTCAGGAGCAGGGGTTTGCGTCCGATCCGGTCCGAGAGGGCGCCCATGAACGGGATCACCACCAGCATGACGACCATGATCGCCACCAGCATCCAGTTGCCCTGGGCGGTACTGTGACCTAACTGTTCGGACATGTAGGTGGGCATGTAGCCGAGGATCAGGTAGAAGGCGACGTTGAGCAGGACGACGAACCCGCCCAGGATGAGCACTTCGCGCCACTGGGTGCGCAGGGTGTGGCGGATTGGGGTTTTGGAGGTTTCCTGGCTATCGGAGGCTTCGGAGAAGACTGCTGCTTCGCCCAGCTTCGTCCGGATGTACAGGGCGGTCAGCCCCAGGGGGATGGTCATCAGGAAGGGCAGACGCCACCAGCCGGCGAGCATTCCGTCGTCACCGACGATCGTGATCAGTGCGGTGCAGACCGTGGCCGAGAGGATGAAGCCCACCATCGTGCCGAATTCCAGGAACGAGCCCAGGAAACCGCGACGCTGATCGGGGGCGCATTCGGCCATGTAGACCGCAGCGCCACCATATTCGCCGCCAGCCGAGAAGCCCTGGACCATGCGGCAGAGCAACAGCAGCAGCGGAGCCGCCAAACCGATCGTCTGGATGGTGGGCAGCAGGCCGATGACGCCGGTGGCGGTGGTCATCATCAACACGGTCAGGACCATGACCTTCTGCCGGCCGAATTTATCGCCCAGCGGGCCCAAGATCAGACCGCCCAAGGGGCGGACGAGGAAGGACATCGCCAAGGTGGCCAGGGCGAGGGTGACTCCCAGCCCGCCGTCACCCTCTTCGGAGCCGAAGAAGTTCACTGCCATGTAGATGGTCAGGTAGCCGTAGACGCCGTAGTCGAACCACTCGACCGCGTTGCCCAGTGCCGAACCCAGGATGGAGCGGTGCAGGCTATCCTTGGCTTCCTGCGTCTGGGGCTCGGCGCCCGGGGCATTGGGGTCCTCCATCGTCATTGCGCCGGATGATCCCTGGGGTTGTTCGCTCATGATCGTTTGCCTTTCGGCCGTCGGTGGGCTAGGCGCCTGATGCGCCGTTATCGGGGTTCAGCAAGGTGGATATCAGCATGCCATATGCGCGCGTTGCCGCCACAACTTCGGAGACACGAACTGATTCGTTCGGTTGGTGTGCCTCGTCGTTGAGCTCGCCCGGACCCAGCACGATGCTCGGAATCCCGAAATCGCGGGAAATGAACCCGCCATCACAGGAGGCGCTCCATCCCGAGATGCTGGTCTCCACCCCGGCGTCGGCCAAAGCGCCGACGGCCGCGGTGACCAGCGGATGGTCCGGATCGGTGCGGAATCCCGGCATCTCCATGGTGGTGTTGACCTGGACGGAAATCCCGTCCCCGGTGATGCCCGCCGCCTCGATGCCCGCGACCAGCTCCTCACGGATGGCCGTGGTGTCTTCACCGGGCATGAGCCGGCGGTCGAACCATAGATGGGCTTCGGGGGCGACCATCGAGGTGCCCCGCCCCCCGGAGATCATGCCGGTGTTCCAGGTGGCGTACCCCAGCAGCGGGTCGTTTTCGGCCCGCAGGCGCTCCTGGTCGGCGGTGACGAGGTTGCAGATCCGCACGGCCGCGTCGATCGCATTGCGCCCATCGCTGGGCCGTCCGGAGTGGGCGGCCTGTCCGGTCACCTCGACCTCCAGATAGGAATCCCCCCGGCAGGCGATGACCGTTTCCAGATCGGTCGGTTCGGCGACGATGCAGCCGAGGTAACGGTGTTCCAGTCCGTCGGCGACCAAGGCCCGGATCCCGGCCCCGGTCTCCTCCTCGTCGACCAGGCAGGCCAGAGTCACCGGACCGGCGAGCCGGGTTCCGGCCTCGTGCAGCATGGTCATGGAGGTCAGCACGGCCGCCAGGCCGCCCTTCATGTCGGTGGCGCCGCGGCCGAAGAGCCGGCCGTCGGCCTCATAGGCGTCGAAGGGCTCGCGGTCCCAGCCGTCCCCGACGGGGACGACGTCGGAGTGGCCCAGGAAGAGCAGTCCGTCCCCGTCCCCGCCGGGCAGGGTGATGAACACATTCGGCCGGCCCGGCTCGACCTCCCGGGTCCTGACCTGCAGGCCCCGCCGCTTCGCTTCGGCGACCAGGGCCTCCACGGTGGCCTGTTCGGTGCCTCCGGGGTTCACCCCGCCGGCGTTGATCAGCTCGATCGTCAGGGCAGTCAGGGCCGGGGCATCGACCTGCCACGCAGTGCTCCCGGTGGCCGTGTCCGTCATTCAGCCACGCCCCGACGCCGGCGCGGAGCCGGTGGCGGCGGCATCGGGCTGCCGGGTTTCCTCCAGGGCGAGATCCAGTGCGGCGGCCAGGCGTTGGACGCCGACGTCGGTGCGCTCGGGCCCGGTGGAGGCGAAGCACACCCGGAAGGCCGAGGCGAAGCGGCCCCCTGCCGACAGGGCCGGGCCCGGGATGAAGGCCACGCCTTCGGCCAGGGCGATCTCGAACAGCCGGCGGGTGTCCACTGCCGCGTCCTCCCCGGTGAGGGTGACCCAGAGGAAGAAGCCCCCGTCCGGATGCGTCGTGCGGATCCGTCCGCCCAGGTTCTTTTCCAGGCTCGCCTGCATCGCGTCGCGCCGGGCGTGGTACTCCCCGCGCAGGAAGGCCAGGTGCTCGTCGAGGATCCCGCGGCGCAGGTATTCGGCCACCACATGCTGGGCCGGGACGTTGGTACAGGTGTCCATCGCCTGCTTGGCGTTGATGATGAGCTGCTGCAGCGAAGGATCGGCGTCGATCCAGCCCACCCGCAGCCCCGGAGCCAAGATCTTGGAGAACGTCCTGACCGAGAACACCAGCGGGTCGTTGTCGCTGAGTTGGCGGAACCCGGGCAGGTCCTCGCCGGCGAAGCGCAGCAGTCCGTAGGGGTCGTCGTCGATGATGACCGCCGCCCAGCGGCGGGCCAGCCCGATGAGGCGTTCCCGCCGTTCCACCGAGAGCGTGGTGCCCGAGGGGTTCTGGAAGTTCGGGATCGTGTAGATCGCCTTGGGGGTGCGGCCGGCGGCGTCGACGAGGCGTTCGAGCTCGTCGATGTCCATCCCGTCCGCATCCATCGGCACCTCGAGCAGTTCGGCCCCGTAGCTCAGTGCGGTGGCCGACCCGTTGGTGTAGGTCGGGGATTCGACGATGACCAGATCGCCCGGATCGACGAAGAGCTTGCAGGCGATGTCCAGGCCCTGCATGCCGCCGGAAGTGATGCTGATCCGTTCGGGGCTGGTGGGCTCCGCCGTGGTGCCCAGGTAGTCGACCAGTGCCTTGACCAGGCGGGGTTCCCCCTCGGAGGCGCCGTAGGTGAAGGAGGAGGCGTCGTGGACGCTGGCGGCGATCTCGGTGAACGTGTCCACCGGAACGAACTCGTCCGCCGGGGCGCCCATGGCGAAACGGATGATGTCGTGCTTCTGGGCGGCGAGCAGCGAGGTGCTTGAGTCGATGACGGAGCCCACGAGGTTCTCGGCGCGGCCGGCGAGTGGCAGGTTCACGGTGGTCATGGTGTCTCCTTCGGGGGGTTTTCGGTGTCGCTGTCGTCTTCGAGGGCGTCCAGCGGAGGGCTGGTGGGACGGGCCGGGTCGCTATCGGCGGCCTCGGCGTTTCGTGCCACGATGTTCATCGAACCGGTCAGGGTCGATTCGTCGGGAGTGGTGAACCCGAAGCGGGGGGTGGCCGGACGGCGTGGTTCGTTCGTCGGAGGGGTCATCCCGGGCAGGCCGGGGGCATTGGAGATCGCGCGCTCGCCGGGGTTGCCGAGCACGTTGATCGACTCCGCCGCCTCGTGGCCGGCCTTGCCGGCGGGAACGAGCCCGCGGGGGAAGGACGTGAAAGTCTCGACCCCGGTATCGGTGACCCGGATGGCCTCGGAGACCTCGTAGCCGTAGCCGTCCATCCACATGCCACACATCAGGTGGAACGTCATGTTCTCGGCCAGCAGGGTCTGGTCCTCGCTGCGCAACGAGATCGTCCGCTCGCCCCAGTCCGGGGGGTAGCCGACCCCGATGGAGTAACCGATGCGCGAGGCCTTCTCGTAGCCGTATTCGAAGAGCGTGCGGTTGAAGACCTGCGAAAGCTCCTGCACCGGAGCCCCGGGATGTACCGTTTCCAACACCGCGGCCAACGCATGGTCGGTGGCCTGGGCCAGATGCGCCAGCTGGGCGGTGGGCGTGCCGGTCATGAACGTCCTGGCCATGGGTACGTGGTAGCGCTGGTAGGCCCCCGCCAGCTCCACGATCATCGCCTGGTCCTTCTCGAGCGGCTCGTTGTTCCAGGTCAGATGCGGGGTATCGGCCGACTCGCCGGTGGGGAGCATGGGCACGATGGCGGTGTAGTCACCACCGAACTCCTCCGTGCCACGGATCTGGGCGTTGGTGATGGCCGCGGCGACATCGCACTGCCGGGCGCCGACTTCGATGGCGTCCTGGGCCGCGTGCATGGCCATGTTGGTGACCACCGCCGCATGGCGCATCAGCTGGATCTCCGCCGGCGATTTGATCGCCCGGACCCAGTTGACCAGTTCGAAGCAGTCCACCAGCGTCCACTCCGGCAGAGCGTTGACCAGCGACCGGTATCCCTTGGGGGAGAAGAAGTGGGCGTCCATCTCCAACCCCACGCAGCCCCTCGTGGCCGGGGCGATGAGGTACCTGGCGCGCAGGGCGTAGGCGACCCAGTCGAAGGGGTGCAGGTGTGGGCGGTGGACGTAGCGTTCGGGGTATCCGACGATGTTGTCCGAATCCAGCCAGGTGGTGCGGAACGCGCCGTTGGCGTCCATCTCACGGGTAAACAGGATCATGTCCCCTTCCATGGGGACGAAGACCATCTGCGGGGTGTAGAACGACCAGGCGTTGTACCCCGTCAGATAGTAGATGTTCGCCGGGTCGGTGACGATCAGCGCACTGAGTCCCTGGTCCTGCATGCGCACCCGTGCCGCGGCCAATCGTGCGGCATACTCCTCGGTGGTGAAGAGCATTGGTGCGAAGCCCGTCTGTACCATTCAAGCTCCTTAAAAACCCATCGTAGATTGTCTACAATTCTAGGGTGTGGTTCAGGTCACTGGCAAGCATGACGCCTAGCGGCGTGGCATGGCCATGTACTTGGTTTCAAGGAACTCCTCGATCCCGACCCGGCCGCCCTCGCGTCCGAGTCCCGAGGCCTTGATGCCGCCGAAGGGTGCCGCCGGATTGGAGACGATGCCCGTGTTCAGTCCGACCATTCCCACTTCGAGGGCATCCCCGACGCGGAAGGCCCGATCCAGGTCCTGGGTGAAGAGGTATCCGGCCAGCCCCCAGGGGGTGTCGTTGGCCATCGCCACGACCTCCTCCTCGGTCTGGAAGGGGATCAGCGGGGCCACGGGTCCGAAGATCTCCTCGGTCATCAGGTGGGCCGAGGGGTCCACGCCGGTGAGCACGGTGGGGGAGTAGAAGTAGCCGGCCCCCTCGGGGCGGGAACCGCCGCAGACCACGCGGGCGCCCTTGGCCACCGCGTCGTCCACCAGTTCCTGGACCTTGGTCAGTGCCTTGGGCTCGACCAGCGGGCCGACGTCGGTGCCGTCAAGGGCACCGTTGCCGACGGTGAGGGCCCCCAAACGCCGTGCGAGCTTGTCGGCGAATTCCTCGGCGACGGAGGACTGCACGAAGATCCGGTTCGCTGCGGTGCAGGCTTCGCCCATGTTGCGCATCTTCGCGGCGAACGCCCCTTCCACCGCACGGTCCAGATCGGCGTCCTCGAAGACGATGAGTGGTGCGTTTCCGCCCAGTTCCATCGACGAGCGCATGACGTTCCGGGCTGCCTGTTCCAGCAACCGGATGCCGACCCCGGTGGAACCGGTGAAACTGACCTTGCGGGCGATCCCCGATTCCATCCACGGGGTCACGACCTCGGAGGCGGATTTGGTGCACACCACGTTCAGCACCCCGGCGGGCAGACCCGCTTCGATCAGGATGTCCACCAGGGCCAGCGAGGACAACGGGGTCAGATTGGCTGGTTTGAAGACCATGGTGCAGCCGGCGGCGATGGCTGGACCGATCTTGCGGGTGCCCATCGCCAACGGGAAGTTCCAGGGGGTGACCAGCACGCAGGGCCCGACCGGTTCCTTGGAGACCATGATCCGGTTGGCCCCGTCCCCGGTGACCATCTGGTCCCCGCCGATGCGCACGGCCTCCTCGGAGAACCAGCGGAAGAACTCGGCGGCGTAGGCGACCTCGCCGCGGGCTTCGGCCAACGGCTTGCCCATCTCGGTGGTCATCACCAGGGCCAGCTCGTCCTGCCGGGCCATGATCAGGTCGTAGGCCCGGCGCAGGATCTCGCTGCGCACCCGCGGGGGTGTGGCGGCCCAGTCCTTCTGGGCGGCGCCGGCGGCCTCGATGGCCCGCCGGGCGTCATCGGCGTTGCCGTTGGCCACGGTGGTGATGACTTCCTCGGTGGCCGGGTTCACCACGTCGAAGCGCCGCCCGGAGGAGGATTCGACCCATTCACCGTTGATGAACAGGTCGGTGCTGATGCCCGAGACGGCACGACGGGCTGACTCGGCGACGGATGAGCTGGAGGTCTCGGTGGTCATGGGTGCTCCTTCGGGTGGGTGGTGGTACGTGCATGGTCGGTGGGTGGGGCGGGGTCGAGCAGTTCGGCCAGATGCAGGCCGCGGCGGCCGGCGTCGAGCTGGGCGACCTGCATGGTGCAGGAGAAGCCGTCGGCCAGGACCGGGACCTCCGCCGTGCTGTCGGCCATGGCAGGGGCCAAGGCCAGATCGGCGACCTTCATGCTGACCTCGTAGTGGTCGGCCTCGAAGCCGAAGTTCCCGGCGACCCCGCAACAGCCGGTGGCATCGGTGACCTCGGCGACGCCCAGGGCGGCCAGGGCCCGGCGTTGGACGGCGGCGCCGAAGACCGAGTATTCGTGGCAGTGGGTTTGCAGGACCACCGAGGCCGGGACGGGGGCCGCCGGCTCGGGGGTCCACCCGTCGGCGGCCAGGGCGGCGACATGTCCGGCGAAGCTCCGGATCCGGGCCGCGACCCGGCGGGCCGCCTCGGTGTGGACGAGTTCGGGCAGGTCCTTGGACAAGGCGGCGGCGCAGCTGGGCTCGATGACGACGATCGGGCGTTCGGTGCCGTCATCCAGGACGCGGGCCGCTTTGCTCAACAGGCGGCGGGCGGTGCCCAGCTGGCCGGTGGAGATATAGGTCAACCCACAGCAGGCCTCCGCCGAGCAGGTCACCGGCTCCCCGGTGCCGACCATCACGCGGGCCGCGGCCCCGGCGACCTCGGGGCGGAAGCCACGGCTGAAGGTGTCCACGAACAAGACGGCACCCGCGGTGCCCTGCCCGGCCCCGGCGTCGTTCCCCGCCGCGACCCGGGATCCCGGGGATCCGGAACCGGAGAGCGTGCGGGGCGGGCCGATGCGCCGGCGCGGTCCGGCGGCCAGGGCGGCGTCGACCTCGCGGCGCCAGGCCGCCCCGGAGGCGAAACGCGGCAGCGCCCGCTTGGTCGTCAGCCCGCCGGCGGCGGAGACGAGCTTGCCCAGCGGGGAGCCCATGACGGCGTTGACCAGCGGGGCGACCCGTCCGGTGATCTTGAGCCACCGCGGCAGCCAGCCCAGCGAGAAGTGCGAGAGCGGGCGCATCCGCCCGGCGTAGTAGTGGGAGAAGAACTCGGATTTATAGGTGGCCATGTCCACCCCGGTCGGGCAGTCGGTGGAGCAGGCCTTGCAGGACAGACACAGGTCCAGGACCTCGCGGACCTCCTTGGACTTCCAGCCCTCCTCGACGGTCTTCGCGCCGCGGACCATGTCCTGCAGCACGCGGGAACGGCCGCGGGTGGAGTCCTTTTCATCCCCGGTGGCCCGGTAGCTGGGGCACATCACCCCGCCGGTGGCCGAACGGCAGCGCCCGATCCCGATGCACCCCTGGACCGCGTGGACGAACGGATCGAGTCCGTCCCCGGTGGCGCCCGAGGCGGGGGTCAGATCGAAGCTGGTCCGCCACTGGCGTGCGGGCACCCCGGCCAGCAGCAGATTCTCGTCGAAGGCGTCGGGACTGGTCATCACCCCGGGGTTCAGCAGCCCCGTCGGATCCCAGATGGCCCGGAAGTCCTCGAAGGCGGTGAGCATTGCCGGGGAGTACATCAACGGCAGGAACTCCGAGCGGGCCCGCCCGTCACCGTGCTCGCCGGAGAGCGAACCACCATGGGAGACCACCAGCGCCGCGGCGGCCGCGGTGAATTCGCGGAAGACCTTCCGGCCGGCGTCGCTGCGCAGATCGTAGGTGATGCGCACGTGCATGCATCCGGCGCCGAAGTGCCCATACATGACCCCCTGGAGCCCGTGCTCGGCCAACAGATCACGGAAGTCGGAGAGGTAGTCTGCCAGGCGTTCGGGGGCGACGGCGGAGTCCTCCCAGCCGGGCCAGGATTCCCCGCCGGTGGACAGCCGGGCCGAGAGCCCGGCCCCGTCCTCACGGACCCGCCAGAGCGAGGCGCGTTCGGTGGTGTCGGGGACGACCCGGCCGTCGACCATCCGCCCGATGCCGCGCAGCCTTTCGAGCAGTTCGTCGGCCTGGGCCTGGACCGAGGCGGGGTCGGTGCCGTCCAGATCGATGTAGAGCCAGGCTTTGCCCTCGGGCAGCCCCGTGACGGAGTCCTCCCCGCGCCGTGACTTCATGGTGGCCACGATGGCGTCGTCGATGCCCTCGACGGCCGCCGGGGAGAACTCCAGGATCGTTTCGATGTCCCGGGCCGCCTCGACGACGTCCGGATAGCCGACACAGAGCAGCAGCGCGCTCGCCGGTTTCGGCACCAGGGCCATCCGGGCGCGGACGACCAGGGCGCAGGTGCCTTCCGACCCGACGAAGGCCCGGGCGATGTTGAAGCCCTTCTCCGGCAACAGGTGCTCCAGGTGGTAGCCGGAGACCTGGCGCTGGATCCGTCCCAGATCGGTGCGGAACCCGGCAAGGTTCTCCTGCGCCAGACCCTCCAGTGCTTCGGTCATCCCCGCAGCGCGACGCACCGCGGCGACGTCGTCCGCGTTCGTGGCGCGGATCCCGGTGGCGGTGGCCGTGAGCCGGATTCCCTCGACGGTGACCAGATCGATCTCCACGACGTGGTCGCTGGTGCGCCCGTAACGCACCGAGTGGTTCCCGCAGGCGTCGTTGCCGATGGCACCGCCGACGGTGGCCCGATTCTTCGAGGACGGGTCGGGGGCGAAGGTCAGCCGGCCGGAGGTGTGGGCCTCAATGCGGGTCGAGAGCGTGGCCAGCACCATCCCCGGTTCCACGTCGACCCACAGGTTCTCCTCGTCGATGGCCAGTAGGTCGTTGAAGTAGGGCGTGGTGTCCAGCACCAGACCCGGGCCCACCGCGTTGCCGGCCATCGAGGTGCCGCCGCCCCGCCCTGTGAGCGGAGTGCCGGTCCCGTGGCAGGCCTGGACGATCGCGGCCACCTGATCGGCGTCGTGCGGGAACACGACGCCGATCGGCTCCACCCGGTAGTTGGAGGCGTCATAGGAGTATTCGGACAAACGCCTCGGCGAGGTGTCGACCTCGATTCCCGCCTCGTGCAGGATGGCCGTCACGGCCGGGGGGCTCGGTGGTGCGATCTGGGTCACGGGGGGTGGATTCCTGTCTACGTCCGGCTTAGGGAGCGTTCGGTTACGGCGGAAAGTGCTGCCTCGAAGCGTTCCAGTCCGAGGGTGATCTCCTCGGCGGTGGCGACGAGGGCCGGGATCAGCCGCACGACGTTTCCGTGCGGGCCACAAGTCAGCGTGAGCAGACCGTGTGCGGTGGTCTCCTGCTGCAGGGCCGCCGCCGTCGCCGCGTCGGGGGCACGGTCGGCGGTGCTGAATTCGATGCCCTGCATCAGACCCAGTCCGCGCACGTCGCCGATCGCCGGGAACCGGGCCTGCAGATCCTTCAATCCGGCCTGCAGCTGGTCCCCGCGGATCCGGGAGTTCTCCACGAGCGACTCGTCCTCGACCACGGCCAGGGTCGCGACCCCGGCAGCGGCGGAGACCGCGTTGCCGCCGTAGGTTCCGCCCTGGGAACCGGGCCAGCCCTTGGACATCAGCTCGGTGGAGGCGGCGATGGCGGAGATCGGGAAGCCCGAGGCGATGCCCTTGGCGGTGATCAGGATGTCAGGGGTCGCGGTGGAGTGCTGGTGGCCCCAGAACTTTCCGGTGCGTCCGACGCCGGCCTGCACCTCGTCGATGATCAGCAGGATGCCGTGCTGGTCGGCCCGGGCGCGCAGACCCTCAAGGAAGCGCGGCGGGGTGGGCAGATAGCCGCCGTCGCCCAGCGCCGGTTCGATGATGAAGGCCGCGGTGTCGTTGGGCGCGGTACGGGTGGCCAGCAGGTAATCCAGTTCCTGCAGGGCGAAGTCGACGGCGGTGTCCACATCCCAACCGTAGCGGTAGGCATACGGGAAGGGGGCCATGTGGACCCCCGCCATCAGCGGGGCGAAGCCCGCGGAGAACCGGGTGCCGGCGCTCGTCAGCGAGGCCGCGGCCACGGTGCGTCCGTGGAAGCCGCCCTGGAAGGAGACGATGTTCGGCCGAGCGGTGGCCATGCGGGCCAGGCGGAGCGAGGCCTCGACCGCTTCGGCGCCGGAGTTCGCGTAGAACACCGAGTCCAGTCCGGTCGGCAGCTTTTCGCCGAGTTTTTCGGTCAGTTCCAATAATGGCTGATGCATGACCGTGGTGTTCTGGGCGTGGATGATCTTGCCGCACTGTTCCTGGGCGGCGGCCACCACGCGCGGGTGGCAGTGGCCGGTGCTGGCCACCCCGATGCCGGTGGTGAAATCCAGGTACTCGTTCCCGTCCGTGCCGTAGATCCAGGAACCGAGGGCGTGGTCGACCACTACGGGGGTCGCTTGCTTCAACAGGGGGCTCAGTGAGGTCATATGCTCATCGTGGAGGCCCCCTCGGTAGATTGTCAACAATCTTTCGGGCCGGTAGCGTAGGTGACGTGAAACACGATGATTCCCCCCGTCCCCGCCTGGCACTGCTCACTGCCGCCGGCGTTCCCGAACCCCATAATCTGGCAGAGATCCGGGAGCGCGCCGACGTCGTCGTCACCGACGCCGATGGCCTGGCAGCGGCGCTCGAAGGCGCCGATGCCGTCCTGCTCTGGGACTTCTTCTCCTCCGCCCTCAGCGACGCCTGGCATGCCGCCGGCACGGTGGACTGGGTGCATGTCGCCGCAGCGGGCGTGGACGCCATGCTCTTCGACGGGCTGCGGAAGGCCCCGGTGACGCTGACCAACGCCCACGGGACGTTCTCCCAGCCAATCGCCGAGTTCGTGCTGGCGTCAGTGCTCGCCCACGATAAGCAGTTGCACCGCAGCAAGGCCCTGCAGCGCGAACGGACCTGGAAACACCGTGAACTCACCCGCACCGCAGGGTCCCGGGCCATTGTGGTGGGCACCGGGGGCATCGGGCGGGCCACCGCGCGGTTGCTGCGGGCCGTGGGACTACAGGTCGAAGGGGCCGGACGCAGACCACGGGACAACGACCCCGACTTCGGCACCGTGTACACCAGCGACCAGCTGGCGGACCGGGTGGGGGAGGCCGATCATCTGGTCATGGCCGCACCGCTGACCGAGGCCACCCGGGGTATCGTCAACGCCGAGGTGTTGGCCGCGATGAAACCCGGCGCCCATCTGGTGAACATCGGACGCGGGGCTTTGGTGGACGAACCGGCACTGATCGAGGCACTCCGGGCCGGGGAAATCGCCGCCGCGTCCCTGGACGTCGTCGCCGTGGAGCCGATGCCGGTGGACCACCCGTTCTGGGACATGGACCACGTGCACATCTCGGCTCATATGAGTGGGGACGTGCACGGATGGCGCGATGAACTGGCGGACCAGTTCCTGGCCAACCTCGATGCCTTTATCGCCGGCAGGGACTTGGCGAACGTGGTAGATAAGGACCGGGGCTACGTATCCACCGCGCCGGCGTCGTCCTAACGGCAGCCAGGAGCGATCCTGTGACCCATAGCAGCGCCCACTGGGCCAAGAAGAGTTCCGGCTAGTCCGCGAGCGGGGCCGGGGAAGGAGCTCGGCTCGCGGCGCACTGCGAAGCCGTGGGGGATGAGGTCGCGGGGCAGCTCGTCGGCCAGGCCTGTCAGGACGGTCCTGGACTTCTCTTGTCCAGTGTCCCGGTCGTAGCCGATGATGCGGAATTCGGAGCCATCGTTGTTATCCACCAGTTGGACGACTTCCGTGGGGGTGAACACCACCGTGGACGAGGCCGAGTCAGTGCTTTTCCCCTCTACGTCGAAACGGCGCGTCGTTTCTCCGGTTTCCAGGTCGGTGGAGAGTAGGGCGTTCTCCAGGAGTGTCTGCTGATACTCTCCGGTCTTCGCATCCCCACTGGATAGCACCGGTTTCGGTTCCCCCCAGGGCAGCTGAACCGACGTTGGAGATGAAGTAGACGTCGCCGTCCACGCAGGGTGCATCAGCGGCCACTGCGTTCTCGTTGGCGATGTTGCTGGTACCTGCTCCGTGCTCGGTGTGGTCCTTCGTTCCCGGTAACTGCGCGAGGATCATGGGCTCGGTTTCAGGGTCCCCGGTGGGTGAACAGGGGGCGGTGGCGCGGCTGGCCCCATAGACGATTTCGTCGCACTGGGCCGTTCCAGAAGAGGTGCCCCAGGTCCACGCCGTGGGTTCCTCCAAGATCCGTGCTCTATCGGCTGAGAGAGACCACGAACGTGGATTACCCGAGGTTGTCGACCTCAGTGGATGCCAAATCCTGTTTCGCCGAGCCGCCGACGCACCCGGTCATGGTCAGGGCCAGTGCGGTTCCCAGGGCGATGTTCCTGGCTCGAACTCGAGTCTTCCGGTGATGGTGCCGATCTCTTGGTGTGTGGGCGGCCGTAGCGGAGGACCGGGGGAATCGTTACTCGGCGATACCAACCAGCCGCGCCTGCAGGGAGCGGATCTCCGCGGTGAATTCAGGGACCGGGCCGATCACTTCAACGCCCGGGGCGACGGTGTTGATCGGCAACGGTGCCACCGGGCCGGCGGGAATGCCCCATTCGCGGTGCCAGGCGGTGAGTTGTTCGGAGCTGGAGGCCATCACGATGGTCCCCAACCCCACCCAGGCGTGGGCTGCGCTGCACATCGCGCAGTGTTCGCCCGAGGTGTAGACCACCGCCTCACGGCGTTCGGCCGGGCTGAGGTGATTTGCTGCCCACCGGGCGATGGCGATCTCGGGGTGGCGGGTGTCGTCGCCGTCCTTCACCCGGTTGCGGTCCTCGAAACGGACGGTGCCTGCCGCGTCGACCAGGACCGAGCCGAAGGGGTGGTCGCCGTCGTCCAGCGCCTCACGGGCCAGCTCCACGCAGCGGCGCAGATGGCCACGGGCGGTCTCATCCAGCCCGGGGTCATTGGTTCCGGTGCCGCGGTGGTTGCCAGCAGAAGTATTCGCGTCCATGCCGCCAACCTAACAGGAAAGGCCCGGCCTCCCTCGTGAGGGGGGGGGAGGCCGGGCCCGTGACCTGCGGGAGGCTTTAGCGGCCGGAACCGCCGTGGACCGTTGCCTCGGTCTCACCATCGAGTTCGAAGGCTCCGTGGACGGCGCGCACCGCGGTATCGAGCAGCTCGGCGTCGGTGACCACGGAAATACGGATCTCCGAGGTGGAGATCATGTCCACGTTCACTCCGGCCTGGTGCAGGGCCTCGAAGAAGCGGTAGGAGACGCCGGGGTTCGACCGCATGCCGGCACCGATCAGCGAGAGCTTGCCGACCTGGTCGTTATAGGAGATCTCCTCGAAGCCGATATCGGCTCGGGCCGCTTCCAGAGCGGCCATGGCTTCGGCGCCCTCGGCGCTGGGCAGGGTGAAGGAGATATCCGTCTTGCCGGTTTCGGCCTTGGAGATGTTCTGCACGATCATGTCGATGTTGACGTTGGCGCCGGCGATCACGCCGAAGATCTCAGCAGCGGAGCCGGGGACGTCGGGGACGCCGACCACAGTGATCTTGGCTTCTGAACGGTCGTGGGCCACGCCGGAGATGATGGGCTGTTCCATGGTGTCTCCCTCTTGGAGCTTGATGTTGTCTTCGGGGCTGGGCAGCACCCAGGTTCCCTCATGGTCATTGAAGGATGAGCGCACGTGCAGTGGCACCCCGAAACGGCGGGCGTACTCGACGCAGCGCAGATGCAGGATCTTGGCTCCGTTGGCCGCCATCTCCAACATCTCCTCGCTGGAGATCACATCGATCTTCTGGGCGGCATGCACGATCCGCGGATCCGAGGTGTAGATCCCGTCGACATCCGTGTAGATCTCACAGGAATCGGCACCGAGGGCGGCGGCCAGGGCCACCGCGGTGGTGTCGGAGCCGCCGCGGCCCATCGTGGTGATGTTGTTGGATTCGCGGCTCATGCCCTGGAACCCGGCCACGATGGAGATGTAGCCGCGGTCGATGGCCTGGCGCACGCGATGCGGGGAGACATCGATGATGCGGGCCTTGCCGTGCACCGCATCGGTGATCATGCCGGCCTGGCTGCCGGTGAAGGACACCGCCTGGCTGCCGGAGGAGTTGATCGCCATGGCCAGCAGGGCCATGGAGATGCGCTCACCGGCGGACAAGAGCATGTCCATTTCGCGGGCGGGGGGTGAATCGGTGAGCTGATTGGACAGATCAAGCAGCTCATCGGTGGTGTCACCCATGGCCGAAACCACGGCGACGACGTCGTTCCCGGCCTCCTTGGTGGCGAGGATCCGGGCCGCGACGCGTTTGATGCCTTCGGCATCAGCGACCGACGAACCGCCGAACTTTTGGACAATCAGGCTCATGCGTTTGCACACTCCACGGTGTTGGGGACAAGACGGCCGGCCGCCGAGCCGGCCGGGCACATTCTTAACCAGTGTAACGAGGCTGCGGCGTGGTGCCGTGTTCGAGTGACTGTGAACCGTCATGATTCGCCCCGGGATCATCCCGTGGGGTGACTGCCCCTGCCACGAACCAACGTAGGATGATCGGCACGATCACGGGGCAGAAGCCACCGTGGCGCAGTCTGTCAGGAGGGGTGATGGGCATCCAGGAAACCCAGTACGACGGCGGTGCTCCGGCACGGACACCGGAGGCCGGAACGGGGGTGGTTGCCATCGGCTTGGCCCGCTCCTTCGGAACCATCCGCGCGGTCGAGGCCATGGATTTCACGGCGCGGCCCGGGGAAGTCACCGCATTGATCGGCCCCAACGGTTCGGGCAAGACCACTTTGCTGCTCATGCTTTCCTCGCTGCTGGCCCCCGATTCCGGGAGCATCAGCATCTGCGGCATCAATCCGGTCGATGATCCGCGGGCGGCCAGGGCCCGGCTCGGCTGGATGCCGGACACCCTGGGTGTCTGGGAGGAGCTGACCGTCCACGAGATCCTGGCGATGATGGGCCGGCTCTACGGAGCGTCCAAGGCCGATGCCGCCGCCCGGGCCCATGAGTTGTTGAAGCTGGTGAAGCTTGACGAATTCGCCTCCCGACCGGCCCGCGTCCTCTCCCGGGGACAACAGCAGAAACTTTCCCTGGCCAGGGCGTTGGTCAATGATCCACAGGTCCTGCTGCTGGACGAACCCGCCTCCGGGCTGGACCCGGGAGCCAGGATCGAACTGCGCACCCTGCTGCGTGAGCTGGCCGGGCGGGGACGCACCGTGGTGGTGAGCTCCCATGTGCTGGCCGAACTCGACGAGATGGCCGACCGGGCGGTCTTCGTTGCGGCCGGCCGGACCGTCAGCGAACAACGCGTCGACGATGCGGGGACCAGAGGGCGCCGCTATGCCATCGAAGCCCTGGACCGCGAAGCGCTGACCGACGCCCTGGAGCACGCCGGGATCGAATTCACCCTTCCGGCAGGAACCCGGCGGGCAGCGGCCGTGGTCCTCCTCGGGTCGGAGGCGGAAGCCGCGGCCCTGTTGCGCCAACTCGTCGCCGCCGGGGTGGCCGTAGTGGCCTTCGCGCCCGCCGCGGGGATCCTGGAGGAGTCCTATCTGCGCGCCGTGACCACCTCCTCGGATCCTTCCACCCGTCCAACACCAGCAGAGGAGCCCCGGCCATGAGTACCTCGACGACCACGCGCCGCCCCGACGACGAGGGCCGGGGCGGAGAACGGCGCAGTGGATCCGCACTGGGCTTCTGGGCGGGAGCCGGCACCGTCTTCCAACTGGAAAGCCGGCAGCGGATGCGCTCACGCGGCTGGTACGTGATGCTGGCCGTCTGGTTCGTCGTCACGGCACTGGTCGCCGGGCTGGCCGCGTGGACCGCCGGATCCGAAGAGGGTTTCGGGCAGGTCATGTTCGAGCTGGTCATCGGGTTCGTGCTGTTCTTCGGTCTGCTGGTGGCCCCGGCACTGTCGGCCAATACGATCACCGGCGACCGCGCCGGCGGGACCCTGGCCATCCTGCAGAACACCCTGCTCACCCCGGGGCAGATCCTCTGTGGAAAATGGCTGGCGGCCTGGGTTTCCTCGCTGGCCTTCCTGCTGGTCTCGGTCCCGATGATCATCTGGGCGATGACCTATGGGGACGTCTACCTTCCCGCCGTTCCGGTGCTGGTGCTGCTGACCGCGGTGGAACTGGGCATCGCCTGCGCGATCGGGGTGGGTATTTCCGCCCGCTCGGCACGGCCGCTGTTCGCGATCGTCGCCAGCTATCTGGTGGTGGCCCTGCTGGGGCTGGGAACGGTGATCATCTACGGGTTGAGCTTCCAACTGGTCAAGGGAACGGCCATGGCCTCCGAACAGATCTGGCCCGACGACCCCTGGGATGACGTCCAGTACAACGACCAAGGCGAAGCGGTGGACGCCCACGGGGAGGTCATCGAGGACCAGGAAGCCTACTTCGCCGAGATCGAGGAGAAGGCGGTGATGAACTACGACGGACAGGACTTCACCTGTGGCAAGTCACTGTCCCGGATCACCGTCTACCACACCGAACGGAACACGTGGCTGCTGGCGGCCAACCCCTTCGTGGTGGTCGCCGACGCGGCCCCGGTGAAGCCCCGGGCAGCAGCCGACGATTATTACGGGGAAGGGCCGATGGAGGCCGTCAGTTCCATCGTCCGTCAATCACAGCGCGGCGCCGCGGCGATGGACCCTTGCCTCGACGGGGTGAAACAGCCGGTGGTTGATGAGACCGACCTGGCCGGTACCGCCCCGCTTTGGCCGCTGGGTCTGGGAGTCCAGGTCGTGCTGGCCGCGGGGTTGCTGGAGTCGGGCCGTCGCCGGCTGCGTACTCCGGTGAAGAAGCTCGCGCGGGGGAGCCGGCTGGCATGAGAACGGCCGGGCCCCGTGAGGGGCCCGGCCGCAATGCTGCCGCGTGGGCGGTGGTATGGACGCGGGTGTTCCCATCCCCCCGGGAACACCCGCGCGACTAGCGGGTGCCGATGGTGTCTTCGCCGTCGCCGAGCACGGCGTGCAGGAAGTCCTTCGTGCGCTGGTGCTTCGGATCGCTGAACATGACCGAAGGCGAGGCCTCTTCAACGATCTTTCCACCATCGAACATCAGCACCCGGTTGGAGACATCACGGGCGAACTGCATCTCGTGGGTGACGATGAGCATGGTGATATCGGTGGTTTCGGCGATATTGCGCAGGATGCCCAGCACATCGCCGACGATCTCCGGGTCCAGGGCACTGGTGACTTCGTCCAACAGCAGGATCTCCGGGTCCATGGCCAGGGCCCGGGCAATGGCCACGCGCTGCTGCTGTCCACCGGAGAGCGACGTCGGGTGGGCGCCGGCCTTATCGGAGAGACCGACCCGTTCCAACAACTCCTTGGCCTTCAGCGTGGCCTCGCGCTTGGACTGTCCGAGCACATGCACCGGGGCTTCGATGATGTTCTCCACCACGGTCATGTTGGGGAAGAGGTTGAACTGCTGGAAGACCATGCCGATCCGTTGGCGGATGCGCTTCTGGTTCCTCTTGCTGACGGGGACCCGCTTGCCACCGCGTTCCTCGTGCGTCAGCGGCTCACCACCGACGAAGATGTATCCGCCGGTGAGCTCCTCCAACGTCATGACCAGACGCAGGATCGTGGTCTTGCCGGAACCCGAGGGACCGATGAGGGTGACCCTGTCGCCTTTCTGGACACTGAAGTTCAGGTCGTGCAGCACCACGTTGTCGCCGAAGGCCTTCTCGACATCGCGGAAGTCGATCACGGGGGAGCCAGCGCCGCCGGCACCTGCCGTCTGGGTGGCTGTTGACTCAGGTTTTGTAGGCAAGGCGCTTTTCCAATCGGCCAATGAGAAGTGAGGTCGGGTAGCTGGCCAGCAGGAAGATGATGCCCACCAGGGTGAACGCTTCGGTGTACCGGTAGGTGTCACCACCGTAGATCCTGGCGGCGTTGACCATGTCGACGACGCCGATGACCAGCAGATACGGGGTGTCCTTGAACATCGAGATCGCGTAGTTGCCCAAGGCGGGGATGGTCGCGCGCAGGGCCTGCGGGATGATGATCGCGGTCCAGGTCCGTAGCGTCGACATCGACAGGGCGGTGGTGGCTTCCCACTGCCCCTTGGGTACCGAATCAATGCCGGCCCGGTAGACCTCGGACATGTAGGTCGCGTAGTGGATCCCGTAGACGATCACACCGATCGTGATCAGATCCAAGGACAGGAAGGCGTAGGAGGCGAAGAGCAACTGGATGATGATCGGGGTCATCCGGATGACGTTCGCGATCCACTTCACCGCCTCGGACAGCGGACGGGGCAGAACCCGGATCGCCATGGCGATCACCAGCCCCAGGATCGAGGCGATCACGGTGCCCAGGACGGTGACCAACAGGGTCACCTTCACGAACTGCGTCAGCAGCGTGGGCAGGACTTCCGCGGCAGCGCTCCAGTGCCATTCGAAGGCGGCGGAAATGCCAATCATGAGGCACCTCCTGCCGGGGTGCTTGCCGGGGGCGCCGGGGAGAGTATCCGCCAGAGCGACTTGCCCTGGCCGAGCTTGTGCTTGGCCTGATGCTCCAGCGCGTTCATGAAGTACATGAGGACCAGGGCGAAGACGAAGTAACTCAGGATGCCGACCACTCCGTAGGTGAAGAGGGTTCCTGCCGTGCGTTTGACCTGTTCGAGCTGGTAGGTCAGATCGGCCAACGTGATGAATCCCACGATGGCGGTGCCTTTCATCAGGTGGACCAGCAGGCTGGATAACGAGGGGATCATCAGGGCCCAGGCCTGGGGGAAGATGATCCGGCGCATGCGTTGGATGGGACCGAGGCTCAGCGCGGTGGTGGCCTCCCACTGCCCCGTGGGTACTGCCTGGATCGAGCCGCGGACGACTTCGGCGGAGTACGCGCCGTAGTTCAGGCCTAGGGCCATCACCCCGACCAGCATCGGGTGGAGGTCAATGCCCAGCAGAGGCAGGACGAAGAAGAGCCAGAAGACCTGGACCACGAGGGAGGTCCCGCGGAAGAACTCGATGACGACGCGGGCGGGGATGCGGAATCCCTTGGCGGGGCTGGCTGCTGCCAGACCCAGGATCACGGCGAGGATGAAGGCGGCGATGGCGCCGAAGATCGTCAGCTCAATGGTGACTACGAGACCGTCGAGCAGGCGGGGCATGGCCTCGCCGATCGCGGCAAATTTCTCGTCCACGAGGGATGGGCTCCTTCTGGTGCGGGGGACGGGCTAGCAGCGCTGCGGCCGACCGAAAGGCCGGCCGCAGCGAGATGTTGCTATTACTCGTCGTCGGGAGCACCCTCACAGAGCTGTTCGGTGGTCATGTCCTTCGGCGGCAGGTTCTCTGCCGTGAAGCCGAATTCACCGACGACATCCAGGTAGGAGTCCTCGGATTCGGTGACCTTGGCCAGGCCCTCGTTGTAGGCCTCGCGCAGTTCGTCGTCGCCCTTGGCGAAGACGGTCGAGCCGGCACCGAGCTGCTTGACGCCGTCGATCTCCTGGACGAACGGGTCGCCGACGGAGATGTTGGCATCCGGGTTGTCCTTGGCCATGGTGGTCAGCGAGATCGCGGTCATGGCGAAGGCATCGGCGCGACCGTTGTCCACGGTGTCCATGCCCGTCTGTGCGTCGGGAACGGACTGGACCTTCAGACCCAGCGACTTCGCGTAGCCGGCTTCGATGCCGCCAGCGAGCACGGCGAGCTTGACCTTCTCACCGTTGTCCATCTTGGACTTGATCGTGTCGAGGTCGTCGAGACCCTTCGGGTTGTCCTTCTGGGTCATCACGGCCGTGGTGTACATGATTTCCGGATCGGCGAAGTCGGCCTCGGCGCAACGCTCGGGCAGGATCGACATGCCGGCACTGACGGCGTCGAAGCGTCCGGCCTTCAGACCGGGAATCAGTGAATTCCAGTCCACGAGCTTGGAATCGACCTTGTCGATGCCCATGTCGCCGAAGATCTTCTCGGCCAGCGCGATGGTTGCGCCGGTGGGCTTGCCGTTCTCTTCATAGGAATAGGGGACCTCGCCGGCGATGGCAACGGTGATGGAGCCCTGGTCCTTCAGCTCCTGCAGGTGGCCGGACCCGGCCTCCACGGCGCCGCTTTCGCCGCCTGCTTCGCTGTCGGTGGTCGTGGAACCGCCACAACCGCTCAGGGCGAGGGAAGCGGAAGCAAGGACGGCGCCGGTGGCCAGCAGGGACCTGCGACGGATACTGCGGATCATGGTGTACCTCTTTCAGGGATGCATTGACCGGAAGGCGACGGTCCAGCCTCCCCCTAGGAGAACGGACCGACGTCGGGCGGACCCGACCGGTTGGTACTGAGTGGTGTGAATCACGCTAGTCATGAAATAGTCAATTGACAATCCGATTTTCCAGACGTTGGATTGTCAACAATCAAGGTTCGATGATGCCTAAACCGCGGAATCCCGCGGAATTTGGGTCCTTCAGCTCAAGAAAAAGTCCGTGAAGTACTCCACAATCACGATTAAGTTACGATCGAACACCCGCGAATGCGGTGGCATGCCCCTCACAGGGACCAGTCGTCGCACTCCGAGGGCGGCAGAGAGGGAACTTCCAATGCCCATGGGGCACCACTCAACGGCACCGAACATGGCACGGGTGCAACGGTCTTCCACGGTCGACCTGATCACCACCGAGCTGCGCAATGCGATCTATGAAGGACTACTTCTGCCGGGAAGCCAACTCCATGAGTCGATCGTTGCCCAACAACTGGGCGTGAGCAGGGGATCCCTGCGTGAATCCGCCCAACGACTGGTCCAGGACGGGCTGCTGATCGCCCGCCCGGGACAGGGGCTGAAGGTGGCCACGGTCGGCGTCGACGATCTGGAGTCCCTCTACGCGGCCCGTCTGGTCATCGAAGGGGCCGCTCTACGCACCCTGGCCGGGCTTGCGGGCCGCGATGCCAGAAGGGGGCGCCTGGCTACCGTCATGGCGCTGCTGGAACGGCTGGAACATTGGGAAGCCGGGAAGGAGGTTCCCGGGTCCCCGCGCGCCATCGGGGACACGGACCTGGATTTGCATTTTGAAACAGTACGGGCCGCCGGGAATCTACGGATGGCCCACTACATGACGTCATTGGTCATGGAGACCCGGATCGCCAGCCTGGGACACCCGAGGGGCTATATCGTGCGCACCGACGTGGGGGAGGTGCATCGACAGCGTCTGGAGCTGGTGCTTTCGGGGCGGGGGGACGCCGCGGTGGAGCAGCTCAGCGAACACTTCCGGGACACCCTGGACCGGCTGACCGGGCGGGCAGCTGCGACGGTGGCCACGGCCGCCGTCGAACAGCCCGGAAAGGGCCAGCAGTTGGGACCCATCGCGACCTGAGCGCTTCCACGGGTGGAGCCGGTACCACCGGGCACCTATGCAGGAAACCCATGCCGAGCCGCGCCGGAACCGCTGCCGGGGATCCGGCCCCCGTGGCAGGAACCGACCAATCGGTCCAGGGGGTAGCCGGGACCGGGCAGGTCAGGACATGACGCGGCGGCCTTCGAAGGCCCGACCCAGGGTGACCTCGTCGGCGTATTCCAGATCCCCGCCCACGGGAAGCCCGGAGGCCAGACGGGAAATCTTGATGCCGATGGTGGAGAGCATGCGGGCCAGGTAGGTGGCCGTTGCTTCGCCTTCGAGGTTCGGGTCGGTGGCGATGATGACCTCGGTGATCTTGTCGTCGTGCAACCGTCCGAGCAGTTCGCGGATGTGCAGCTGGTCCGGCCCGATCCCCGCGATCGGGTTGATGGAGCCGCCGAGCACGTGGTAGCGACCGCGGAAGGAGCGCGTGCGTTCGACCGCCATGACGTCCTTGGACTCCTCGACCACGCACAACACGGTGTCCTCACGGCGCGGATCACGACAGATGCTGCAGGTCTCGGATTCGGTGACGTTGAAGCAGACCGTGCAGAACTTCACCTTGTCCTTGACCGCACGGATGGCATCAGCGAGCCGGTTCATGTCCTCCCGATCGGCTTCCAGGACGTGGAAGGCGATGCGTTGGGCGGATTTGGGCCCGATGCCGGGCAGCCGACCGAACTCGTCGATCAGCTCTTGGACTGCACCTTCGTACACGAAACCTCACACTGCAAAGTCGGATGACGGCTCCGGGGGAACCTAGATGATCGGGGTGCCGTCGTGGTTGCGCTCCTCGATCAGGCGGCCGTTGAGCAGGCGTTCGATCGCCGGACGGCCGACCATCCCGGATTCCTCGATGGAGATGTCATCGTCGCTGGGAATGTCCTCAACGTACGTCGATTCTACGTCCGTCCGGGGCTCCGGGGGTGTTGCCCCGCCGCCGGAGGCCATTCCTGGGGCGGACGGGGCGGACTGGTCCTTCATCCGGGCCTGGTTCAACAGCTGCTGGTACCGGCTCATCGGCTTATCGGAAACGGGCTGCGGAGCCTCCCGTTCGGGCACGGCAGGGGCCGAAGGCGGGGGGACGGCCCCGGGAGCCGGGGCCACTGGTGCCCCGAAGCCAGCCGGTGCCGGGGCTGCTGGTGTCACCGGATCGGTGGGGGCGGGGGCCGCGGGCGTGGCAGCACCTGCAGGTGCCGGGGCCGCCGGAGCAGGGGACTCTGCCGGTGTCGGGGCTGCCGGTGCGGGGGCGGCCGGAGCGCCGGCTTCCCGGGGTGCCGGTGCCGTCGCCGAGGGGGCGGCGTCGACGGGCGCAGGTGCAGGTGCGGCCGGCTCCGGACGCTGCCAGGTCTCGCCCTCCGGGGCGGTGGCCCGAGGAGTCGGGGGGTCGGCCGGTGGCGCGGCGGGTCCGGCGGGCTCGTCCCAGGGGGCCACCGGTACGGTGTCGCTGCCCCAGTCGTAGCCGCCGTCGTCCTCGGGCTCCGGGCCGAAGTCCGCGGGCCCCTCATCGGGGGTCTGCGAGGGGGCGCCGGGTGAAGGTCGGGGGCTCGGCGCTGCGGCTCGATGCTGGCGCAAGGCCGCGGCCGGGCCCGAGGCGGCCGGGGCCTGGGCCTGGGGACTGCTGTCCCCGGGAGAAGGTGCTGCCGGAGGTCGGGCCGCGGGGGCCGGCTCCGCGGATGCCGGGCCGGGGGTGTCCCGGCCCTGGGGTGCCTGCTGCGCGGGCGCGGGCCGGCTGGGCGTGGAGCGGGCGGGCGTGGGTGCTGCCGGAGCGCTGTTCGTCGCTACCGGGCCGCGGGACGCCGGCGCGGGCCGGCGCTCAGCTTTTGGGCCCGAACCACCCGCCGGAACGGAACCCCCGCCGGTGATGACGATCTCGGGTGCGACACCCAGGATGTGATTGATGGCGCCCCGGAGCAGGTCGGTGTTCTCCTGCTTGGCGGCAAAGGCCTTCATCGGTCCCGGGTTGGCGAAGGCGACCGTCAAGGTCCGTCCGTCGAATCCGGCCAGCGAGGCGTGCGGTTGGATCGTCATCCACACGAACTTCTTCTCCTGGCGCAAGGCGTCCATGATTTCCGGCCAGGCCCGGCGGAACATCTCCACCGTGCCGGCCGCGCCTCCGGCGGCGGGTTCCTCGGCGGCTGGTTCTTCAGTGGCAGGTTCCTGCGCGGCTGCCGGTTCGTTGACCGGCGCCGGGGGTTCTTCCGGAGCCCCGGAGGAGGCGGGTACGTGCTGTTCCGGGGCCGCGGAGGGCGGGGCAGCAGTTGTGGGCCCGGCGGGTGGCGCCTCGGCAGGCGGTGATGGTTGCTCGTCGACGGGACCCCAGGCACCCCAGTCGGCCGCAGACTCCTGCGGCGTGGTGGTGGATTCGGTGGCTGCCGCCGGGGCGTCCGGTGCCGGGGCAGCGGTTTGGGGCTCGGCCGGCGGCGGGGTGGCTGCCGGTTCGGTGGGGCGCGGTGCCGCGCCGTGCGGTTCGGTGGCCGCCGGCGTGGAGGCGACGGTGGGGGTCGGCTCCACGGCCTGGGGAGCGGCCTGGGCAGCGGCGGGTTGCTGGGGCTCGGGGGTGGCCGGCTGGTCCTTGCCGCGGGCGGCCCGCAATGCTTCGCGGGCCGCGGCCGCCCCCTGGGGGCCGGGTGTGAACTCGAAACCCGTGGCGGCCCGGGGCGTGCCGGCATCGGGGGCCGGGGCGTCGGCCGCTGGCTGGCCGGCCGGGACCTCGGGAACGTCCCCGGCGTAGCTGAGGCGGCGTTCGATCCGGTCCACCCGGGCATTGACGCCGCGCTCGGTGGCATCCGAGGCCGGCAGCAGCAGCCGGGCGCACAGCAGTTCGAGGTGCAACCGCGGGCTGGTGGCCCCGGTCATCTCGGTCAGGGCCTGGTTGGTGACGTCGGCGCTGCGGCTGAGTTCGGCATGGCCCAGCAGTGTGGCCTGCTGGGTCATGCGGTGCAACTGGTCCTCGGGCAACCCGCGGATGACGTGGGAGGCGTCTTCGGGCATCGCCTTGACGATGATCAGGTCACGGAAGCGCTCGAGCAGGTCCTCGACGAAACGGCGTGGATCATGCCCGGTCTGGATGACCCGGTCCACCGCCGAGAAGACGGTCGCCGCGTCCTGGGCGGCCATGGCGTCCACGACGTCGTCCAGCAAGGTGGCATGGGTGTACCCGAGCAGGGACACGGCCAGTTCGTAGTCCAGCCCCTCGACCCCGGCGCCGGCCATCAGCTGGTCCAGCACCGAGAGGGAATCGCGCACCGAACCGCCGCCGGCCCGAATGACCAGCGAGAGCACCCCGGGGGCCACGGGCATCTCCTCCTGGGCGCAGAGCCGCTCGAGGTAGGCCATCAGGGGTTCGGGCGGGACGAGCCGGAACGGGTAATGGTGCGTGCGGGATTTGATGGTCCCGATGACCTTGTCCGGTTCGGTGGTCGCGAAGATGAATTTGATGTGCTCCGGCGGCTCCTCGACGATCTTGAGCAGCGCGTTGAAGCCGGCCGAGGTCACCATATGGGCCTCGTCGATGATGAAGATCTTGTACCGGTCGCGGACCGGGGCGAAGGTGGCCCGTTCGCGCAGGTCGCGGGCGTCGTCGACGCCGCCGTGGGAGGCGGCATCGATTTCGATGACATCGAGTGAACCGGATCCGCCGGTGGCCAACTCCAGGCAGCTGTCGCAGGTGCCGCAGGGATCCGCCGTCGGACCCTGGGCGCAGTTCAGGCAACGGGCCAGGATCCTGGCCGAGGTGGTCTTGCCGCAACCACGCGGACCCGAGAAGAGGTAGGCATGGTTCACCCGGTTCTTCGACAGGGCAGCCATCAACGGGGTGGTGACATGCTCCTGCCCGATCACGTCCGCGAAGGCGTCCGGACGGTAACGACGGTAAAGGGCTGTACTCACGAGTCGAAGCCTATCCGTTCCGCCGGGCTCATTGCATCCCCGGGGTGTCCGCGGTGAACCCGCCGAACACCCACGGTTCGAGGGGAAGGCCGGCGGGGTCGAAGGAGTCCAGCGCGGCGGCCAGCGGACCACCGGGAAGCCCCAACGATTCCAACAGCAGGGACCGCACCCGGGGCGGGGGGACGCCGTCGTGGTCCAGCTGCGCCAACGTGACCGAACCGTCCCGTTTGGCCAGGCGTCGGCCCTGGTCGTTCAGGACCAGCGGCACGTGCCCGTACTCCGGCAGTTCCGTGCCGTGGAAGTCTCCGGCCAGCCCGGATAGCAGGGTGGCCAGGTACCCCTGCCGTGGGGTGGAGGGCAACAGATCGTCACCGCGGACCACCTGATCGATCCCCTGCAGGGCGTCGTCGACCACGACGGCGAGGTTGTAGGCGGGGACCCCGTCGTTGCGGACGACGACGAAGTCATCCACGACCCCGGTGTATTCCCCGTGCAGGACATCGGTGATGGTGAACTGCACGACGTCGGTGCGCAACCGCAGCGCCGCCGGACGCGTGGCCCGGCGGCTGGCCCGTTCGGCCCGGCCCAACCCGCGGCAGGTGCCCGGATAGGCCCCGGGGGCGGCATGGGGGGCCGAGGGGGCCTCGGCGATATCGCGGCGGGTGCAGAAGCATTCATAGAGCAGACCGGCCGCCTCCAGGGCGTCGATGGCCGCACGGTAGCCCTCGGGGCGTTCGCTTTGGCGGACCGCGGGGCCGTCCCAGTCGATGCCGATGGCGCGCAGATCGGCCAACTGGAGTTCCTCGGCGCCGGCCCGGGCACGGTCCAGGTCCTCCACCCGCAGCAGGAAGTCCCGGCCGGTGGAGCGGGCGAAGAGCCACGCGAGCACGGCGGTGCGCAGGTTCCCCACATGCAGTTCACCCGAGGGGCTGGGGGCGTAACGGCCGGCACCCATGGTGGCCTCCTCAACGCGCGGCGGTGGGAAAAGTAAAGACCCCTCATGCACCTGCCAGAGCCCACCTACCCTTGCTACCTTCCGGTCCTGGGGGAGTTCGACGGGATGACACCACATGAGGGGCCGACAAATAGTGTACCTGAAAACGGCTGCGACCCCGTCCCGGGCGGCGACCCGGCGGGAGGCTGCGCCGTCAACCAGTTGGCACCGGCCGGGCCAGGAGTGGGCGGGAGAGAGGGCGATTCGGTCTGCGCGGATTCTTCCGGTACGCTGGAAACTGCTCTTTTGGGCAATCTGGAGGATTCGCCTAGCGGCCTATGGCGCACGCCTGGAACGCGTGTTGGGTTCACGCCCTCGGGGGTTCAAATCCCCCATCCTCCGCGGATGCAGAAGCGGCCTCGACATCGAGAATGTCGGGGCCGCTTTTGTCTGCCCGGAAACCGGTTCCTGTCGCGGCCGTGCATTCGTGCTTACCATGGGCAGTAGGTCCGCTGCCGGGCCGGTGGCGGATAGTCAACCGGAGGGAGCCCACCATGGCCAAGCAGAGCACCAGCAGCCCAGCGCGCAATGTCGCCCAGAAGCTGATCTCATCGCATCTGGTAGACGGGGAGATGACCCCGGGGGCCGAAGTCGGCATCTCCATCGACCAGACGTTGACCCAGGACGCCACCGGGACGATGGTCATGCTGGAACTGGAAGCCATGGGGCTGGATCGGGTCAAAACCGAACTTTCAGCCCAATACGTCGACCACAACCTGTTGCAGACCGATGAAAAGAACCCCGAGGACCACCTCTTCCTGCAATCGGCGGCCGAGCGGTTCGGATTGTGGTTCTCCAAGGCCGGCAACGGCGTCTCCCACCCGGTCCACCAATCACGCTTCGGCAAACCCGGGGCCACCATGGTCGGTTCCGACTCCCACACCTGTTCCGCCGGAGCCATCGGGATGCTGGCCATCGGCGTCGGGGGCCTGGAAGTGGCCATGGCCATGGCCGGGGAACCGCTCTATGTGGCGATGCCGGAGATCTGGGGCATCGAACTGACCGGGGAACTGCCCGACTGGGTCTCGGCGAAGGACGTGATCCTGGAGATGCTGCGCCGCCACGGAGTGAAGGGCGGCGTCGGGCGGATCATCGAATACCACGGCCCGGGCCTGGCGGGCCTGACCGCCATGGACCGCCACGTCATCGCGAACATGGGCGCCGAACTCGGGGCCACGACCACCGTCTTCCCCGCCGATGAGGCGGTCCGCGAATATCTGGCGGCCGTGGGGCGGGAGGACGAGTTCCAGGAGCTGCTGGCCGACCCGGGAGCGGGCTACGACCGGACGGACTCCATCAACCTCTCCGAGCTGGAACCGCTCATCGCCAAACCCTCCTCGCCCGGCAACGTGGTCACCGTGGCGGAGGCCGCCGGCGAGGACGTGTTCCAGGTGGTCGTGGGCTCCTCGGCGAACCCCGGTCTGCGCGATTTCGCCGTGTTCGCCGAAATCCTTGCGGGCCGGCAGGCCTGCGAGCAGGTCTCGGTGGACGTGAACCCCACGTCCCGCGAGGTCCTGGCCGATCTGATCGGCGGCGGCTGGCTGACCCAGCTGGTCGGGGCAGGAGCCCGGATCCACCAGTCGGGCTGCATGGGCTGCATCGGCATGGGCCAGGCCCCGGCCACCGGCCGGAACAGTCTGCGCACCATGCCCCGGAACTTCCCCGGACGCTCCGGAACCGAGGAAGATGCGGTGTGGTTGTGTTCCCCGGAGACCGCCGCGGCGGCGGCACTGACCGGCAGGATCACCGACCCGCGTGAACTCGGCCGCACCCTGGAGCTGGCCTACCCCCGCCCGGAAATGCCGAAGACGTTCAGCCAGAACACCGATATGCTCCAGGAACCGCTCCCGCCGAAGGAGGCAGCCGAGGTCGAATTGGTGAAGGGATCGAATATCTCCAGCCTCCCCGATTTCGATGCCATCGCCGATGATCTGGATCTGCCGATCCTGTTGCAGATGGCCGACAACGTCTCCACCGACGAGATCATGCCCGCCGGATCCAGGGTGCTGCCCTTCCGCAGCAACATCCCGAAGATCGCCGAGTTCTCCTTCTCCCGCATCGACACCAGCTATCCGGACCAGGCCCGGGAGCATGAAGGCGGCCATGCGGTCATCGCCGGGGAGAACTACGGGCAGGGATCCTCGCGCGAACACGCGGTCATCGCCCCGCGCTACCTCGGATTGCGGGTGGCCGTCGCCAAGTCCTTCGCCCGCATCCACTGGCAGAACCTGGCCAACTTCGGGATCCTTGCCCTGGAATTCACCGACGCCGCCGATTACGACGCCGGGACCACGGGGCAGCGGCTGGTCATCAACGGGCTACGGGACCAGCTGAAGGCAGGCAACGAGGTGGCGGCGACGTTGGGCGGCCGGGAGGTCACCCTGCGCCATAAGCTCTCCGACCGGCAGGTCGATATGGTGCTGGTCGGCGGACGCATCCCGTCGGTGGCGCAGGGATAGCGCCGGAACCACCGGCGGCCCGGCCGCTGGTCCGGCGACGACGGCGGGGCCGCCACCGCCACCGGACCAGCCGGGCCGGACCCTAGTCGGTGAGCAGTTCGCGGTTGGCGGCACGACGCCGGGCCTGCTCGGCCGGATCCGGGACCGGCAGCGAGGCGATCAGACGCCGCGTGTAGTCGTGGCGTGGGCTTCCCATGATCTGGCTGCCGATGCCCTCCTCGACCAGTTTGCCGCGGTAGAGGACCCCGACCCAATCGGCGAGCATGTCCACGACCGCGAGGTCGTGGCTGATGAACAACGCCGCGAATCCGTACTCCGTCTGGATCTCCTTGAACAGGTCCAGCACCGCTGCCTGGACGGATACGTCCAGGGCGCTGGTGGGTTCGTCGGCGATCAGCAGCTTCGGGTTCAGCGCCAGGCCCCGGGCAAGGCTGGCCCGCTGCCGCTGCCCGCCCGAGAGCTCGTGGGGGTAGCGGTCCACGAACCGGCCGGGCAGCTGGACCGCGTCCATCAGGTCCCGGACCCGGTCCCGGGCGCCGGAGGCCGTGGGATCCTGGTGGACCCATAAGGGTTCGGCCACGCATTCGCCGATGGTCAGATGCGGGTTGAACGAAGCCCCCGGATCCTGGAAGACGAAACCGATGTCCTTGCGCAGCGGTTTGAAGGTCCGTTCGCGGAAGTCGAGCATCTCGTAGCCGAGGACGTTGAGGCTGCCCCCGGTGATCTTGTTCAGCCCCGCGATGGACCGTCCGATCGTCGTCTTGCCCGATCCGGATTCGCCCACCAGCCCATAGACCTCCCCGGCGGAGATCTGGAAGGAGACCCCACCCACGGCGCGGAACGCGGATTTGCCGATCCCTCCGGGGAATTCGACCTCCAGATCCGTGGCGCGCACCAGGACCTCGGCCTCGGAGTGGGCCCGCTCCTCCAGTCCGGCCGAGGCGGAGTTCCGCCCCAGGTGGGGGACGGCGGCCAGGAGTTCCTTGGTGTAGTCCTGCTGCGGGTGGGCGAACAAGTCGGCCACGGGGGCCTCCTCGACGACATCGCCGCGATACATCACCACGACCCGGTCCGCCAGATCCGCGACGACACCCATGTTGTGGGTGATCAGCACGATCGAGGTCCCGTCCTTGCGCTGCAGCTCGCGGAGCAGTTCGAGGATCTCGGCCTGGACGGTGACGTCCAGGGCGGTGGTCGGCTCGTCCGCCACGATGAGCCCGGGATTCAGGGCCAGCGCCGCGGCAATGACGACCCGCTGCTTCTGCCCGCCGGAGAACTGGTGCGGATAGAAATCCACCCGGTGCCCCGGATCCGGGATGCCCACCTTGGCCAAGGCCTCGATGGCCCGGGCCTTGGCCTCCTTGCGGCTGATCCGGTGTCCGGAGCCCGCATGGGCGCGGATCCCCTCGATGATCTGCCAGCCGACGGTGTGGACCGGATTCAGTGCGGTGGAGGGTTCCTGGAACACCATGGCGACATCGCGGCCCCGCAGGTCCCGCAATTGGCTGGCGCTGACGGAGAGGACATCGGAACCATTGACCAGGACCACCCCGGCACTGGTCGCCGTTTCCGGCAACAGTCCCAGGATGGTCTTGGCCGTGACCGTCTTGCCCGAGCCGGATTCGCCGACGATCGCCACGACCTCCCCGGGACGTACGTCCAGGTTCACGTCGTTGACCGCGTGCACATCGCCACCATCGGTCGCGAAGGTCACCTCCAGTCCCGAGATGGACAGGACGGGTTTGCCGTCGTCCGGGGAGGCGGTGTTCGGGTCCTGCCCGGGTTCACGTTCGTGACTCATTTGGTGACCTCCAGTCCGGTTCCATTGACATAGGCGTCGGCGGGCATGTCGGGTCCGCCGCGCTTCTTCCTGCCGGCGCGACGCCGGCCGCGCAGCCGCGGATCGTTCAGGTCGTTCATGGACTCGCCCACCAGGGTCAGGCCCAGCACGGTCAGGACGATCGCGAGGCCCGGGAAGAGCCCGGTCCACCAGATGCCACTGGTGGCATCGGCGAGGGCCTTGTTCAGGTCGTAGCCCCATTCCGCGGCCGATGAGGGTTCGATGCCGAAGCCCAGGAAGCCCAGCCCGGCCAGGGTCAGGATCGATTCCGCCGCGTTGAGGGTGAAGATCAACGGCATCGTCCGGGTGGCGTTGGGGAAGACGTGCCGGGAGATGATGCGCAGGTTCGAGGTGCCGATCACCTTCGCGGACTCCACGAACGGTTCGGCCTTGAGCCGGATGGTTTCGGCGCGGGCGACCCGGAAGTACTGCGGGATGAAGACCACGGTGATCGAGATCGCCGCGGCCATGATCCCCCCGAAGAGGTTGGACTGGCCGCCGCTGATGACGATCGACATCACGATGGCCAGCAGCAATGCGGGGAAGGCGTAGATGGCATCGGCGATGACCACCAGCAGCCGGTCGACCCAGCCACCGAGGTAGCCGGAGACCAGCCCCAGGATCACCCCGGCGAAGATCGACATGAGCACTCCGAGGACGATGACCAGTGCCGCGGTCTGGGCGCCCCAGATCACGCGGGAGAAGACGTCGTATCCCCCGACGGTGGTCCCCCAGATATGGGCGGCGCTGGGGGCCATCTGCGCGCCGAAGTTGGCGCCGTCGGCGGAGGCCTGGGCGTAGCCGTAGGGGGCGATCAGGGGGGCGAAGATCGCGGTCAGGAACAAGATGCCCGACAGGATCAGCCCGATGATCAGCATCGTGCGTTGCAGCCCGACGCTCTTGCGCAGATGCGAGATGATCGGCAGTCGGGTCCAGCGCGGCTGCCGGGCGGGTTTCGATGTGGTGGTGTCCACGATCAGTACCTCACTCTCGGGTCGATCAAGGCGGCGATGACGTCCACCAGGAAGTTGGTCAACGCCACGATCACTGCGATGAGCATGACGATGCCCTGGACCGCGACGAAGTCCCGGGCGGTGAGGTATTCGGCGAGCATGAAGCCCAGTCCCTTCCACCCGAAGGTGGTTTCGGTCAGGATCGCGCCGCCCAGGGTCAGGGCGATCTGCAGGCCCATGACCGTGACGATCGGGATCAGTGCCGGCTTATAGGCATGTTTGGTGACCAGCCGGTATTCGCTGACACCGCGTGATCTGCCGGCCTCGACGAAGTCGGAGCCCAGGGTGCCGATGAGGTTGGTGCGCACCAGGCGCAGGAACACCCCGCCGATGAGCAGCCCCAGGGCAATGGCCGGAAGAACCGCGTGTTTGAGCACATCCAGGGCGATCGTCATGTTCCCGGCGCGGAGGGCGTCCAACAGGTAGAGGCCGCTGGGGTTGCGTAGCCCGGAGAGTTCGGACAGATAGTCGGTTCTGCCGGAGACCGGGAACCACCCGAGCCAGACGGAGAAGATCAGTTTCAGCAGCAGCCCGGCGAAGAAGACGGGGGTGGCGTAGCAGAGGATGGCGAACAGCCGCAGGAATGCGTCGGGGAGCCGGTCCCGCTTATAGGCGGCAATCATGCCGAAGGGGACCCCGATGATGAAAGCGACGATCAGTGCGTAGATCACCAGTTCCAGGGTGGCGGTGCCGTATTGGGCCAGGATGTCGGTCACCTCGCGGTTATCCGAGAGCGTGGTCCCGAAGTTGCCGCGCAGGATGTCGCCGAGGTAGTCGAAATACTGAATGAGGACGGGACGGTCGTAGCCGGCCGCGTGGATCCGGTCGGCCAGCTGATCCGGGGGGAGTCGGCCGCCCAGTGCCGCCGTGATCGGGTCACCGGTGATCCGCATCAGGAAGAAGACCATGCTGATCAGGATGAACATGGTGGGGATGATCAGCAGGAACCTGATCACCAGATAACGGGCCAGACCGAGACTCTGGCTCCGGGGTTTCTTCCCCTTCGCCAGACCGAATCCGGCCGGGACCTTGTCACTCTCTACTGTCATATCTACCTATACTCGTGCGGCCCGGATCCAGTGATCCCGGCGTTGGACGGCAAGCGGGGCGGGGCGGCCATATGTCCGAATGACCGCCCCGCCCCCATGGACCCGGTGTACTACTTCTTGGAGATGACACCGATCCGGAACTTATAGGAGGCGTCCAGGGTGCTCTCGACCCCGTCCACGTCCTCACCGGCGATGGCCACCGTCGCGCCCTGCAGGAGGGGCAACGTCGACAGGTCCTTGCCGACCTCGGTCTGGATCTCGCCGATCAACTCGGAACGCTTATCCTCGTCGGTGGTCACCTGCTGCTTCTGGACGAGCTTGGCGACCTCCTTGTTGTCGTAGTGGTTCGCCAGGAAGTTACCCGGTGCGAAGAACGGCGTCAGGTAGTTGTCCGCATCCGAGTAGTCCGGGAACCAGCCGAGCTGGTAGATCGGGTAGACATCCTGGGTCCGGTCCTTGTTGTACTGGACCCATTCGGTGGACTGCAGGTTGACCTTGAACAGATCGGTCTTTTCCAGCTGCGACTTCACCATGGCGTATTCCTCGCCGGAGGAGGGGCCGTAGTGGTCGGCGTTGTACTGGATGTTCAGTTCCACCGGGGTCTTGACCCCTGCATCCTTCAGGCGCTTCTTGGCCCGATCGACATCCGGGCCGCCGTCGCCGTCACCGTACATCTCCTTCAGCGGCTCGATCGCGCCGGGCAGGCCGGAGGGGACGAAGGAGTAGACGGGGGTGTAGGTGTCCTTGTAGACCTGCGTGGCGATGTCCTGCCGGTTGACGGAGTCCGCCATGGCCTGCCGGACGGCCAGGGCCTTATCCGGATCGGCATCCGAGGTCTTCGCCCCGAACGGCATGGTGTTGAAGTTGAAGACGACATAGCGCAGCTCGCCGCCGGGGCCCTTGAGGACCTGGACCTTGTCATCCTTCTCGAGGTCCTCGATATCGGTCGCCGCCAGGCTGCGGAAGGCGACGTCGATGTTGCCCTGCTGGATATCGAGCTTCAGGTTGTTGGCGCTGGTGTAGTACTTGTAGTCCACGGTCTTGGACTCGGGCTCACCGAGCAGGCCCTGGTAGCCGTCGAAGGCCTGATAGGACACCAGTTCGTTCTTGGTGTAGTTCGTGATTTCGTATTGGCCGGCGAAGGCCTTGCCCTTCACGATCTCGTCGTCGGGGGTGATCTTGTCCTTGGAGAAGACCTCCTCGTCCACGATCGGACCGGTGGCGCTGGTGAGGACCCCGAGGAAGGTCTGGTCGTTGCCGGCCTTCAGGTGGAACACGACGGTGGAGTCATCGGGGGCCTCGACGTGGTCCAGGTTGGTCAGCAGTGCCGCGGGACCCTGCGGGTCGTCGATGGAGACGACCCGGTCGAAGCTGAACTTCACGTCGGAGGAGGTGAGGTCGTTGCCGTTGGCGAACTTCAGCCCGTCCTTGAGCTTGACGGTGAATTCCTTGGGGGAGGTGAACTCCGCCGAGGTGGCGATGCCCGGTTCCGGATCGGCACTGCCGGGTTTGGAGTTGAGCAGGAACGGGTAGACCTGGGTCATCACGGTCAGCGAACCGTTGTCGTAGGCACCCGCCGGGTCGAGGGAGACGATCTTGTCGGTGGTCCCGACGGTGACCTTCTTGCCGCTGTCGCTGCTGTCGCCCCCGGAATCGTCGACGGGGCCGGTGCAGGCACTGAGCGACAGGGCGCCGATGCCCGCCGTGGCCAGTGCCAGCCTGAGGGCACGTTTGGATTTGGTCATGGTAGGTACTCCCTTTATTTGCCTCGTGGTGCAGGTGGGCTGCACGATGCAGTGCGTGTGACGTAACACACCATACTACTTATGATTCCTACCGGAAAACACTGGTCAGCGGCCCTCGGGGCCCCGTCCGTGACCGGATCGTCGCCCCGCGGGGCGGTATGGCGGCGCCCGGAGTCCCGGACTAGCCTGTGGGGTGAGTCACATCGTGGTCCGTGACCGGGCCGACCTGCGGGAGGAATGCCACCATGAACACCCCAACCACGCCCGGCAGGGCCAACACCATCGGTGCGGTCCTGCGCCGTTCCGTGGGACGCAATCCCGGGGCGACGGCCCTGCTCTTCGAGGACCGGCGGTGGACCTACGCCGAACTCGAACTGGCCGTCCACCGCGTGGCCCACCGGTTGGTCTCCAGCGGTCTTCCCCGGGGTGCGCGGGTCGCCGCCTACGGGATGAATTCCGACGCCTATGCCGTCCTGTATCTGGCCTGTGCCGCGACCGGACTGGTGCATGTGCCGGTGAACTTCGCGCTGAAGGGCGATGAACTCGGATACCTCCTGGACGACTCCGGGGCGGGCCTGGTCGTCGCCGATCCCGCCCTGCTGCCGCTGGTGGACCAGGTGCGCAGCGCCGGCAGGGCGGCGGAGGCCACCGAGGTGTGGCCGATGCTTCCCACGCAGGACGACGGCGGGGGGTCCGTCCTGGCGACCGCGATGGACCCCGGGGCCGATTCCACGCCCGTCGAGGTGGAGGTGGCGGGAGGCGACGTCGTGCAACTGCTGTACACCTCGGGAACCACCTCCGCCCCCAAGGGCGCGATGATGACCCACGAGGCCCTGGTCGCCGAATACGTCTCCTCGGTCATCGCCCTGGACTTCACCGCCGAGGACCGCCCCCTGGTGGCGATGCCGCTCTACCACTCGGCGGCGATGCACGTCTTCCTGCTGCCCTATCTTTCCCTCGGAGCCACCATCCGGTTGATCGCGCGTCCGGAGGTCGGGCAGATCCTGCGCCTGGTGGAGGAGGAACACATCGGCTCGTTGTTCCTGGCGCCCACCGTATGGGTGCCCTTGAGCAACCATCCGGAGATGGAGACCCGGGACCTGTCGTCCTTGGCCAAGGCCCAGTACGGGGCCTCCATCATGCCGGTGACCGTGCTGGCGCGACTGCGCTCGCGGTATCCACGGATCGGTTTCTACAACTGCTTCGGCCAATCCGAGCTGGGCCCGCTATGCACCGTCCTGCGCCCCGAGGACCACGAGGCCCGGCCCGCCTCCTGCGGTGTGCCGGTCTACAACGTCGAGGCCCGTGTCGTGACCGCCGACGGGGAGATCGCCGCCCCCGGCGAGCCCGGGGAGATCCAGTACAGGTCACCCCAACTGATGACCGGCTACTGGAATAAGCAGGAGGCCACCGAAGAGGCCTTCGTTGACGGCTGGTTCCGTTCGGGGGACCAGGTCACCCGGGATGCGCAGGGCTACATCCAGGTCGTGGACCGGATCAAGGACGTCATCAACACCGGGGGAGTGCTCGTGCCTCCACGGGAAGTCGAGGACTGCATCTACGAACTGCCCGAAGTAGCCGAAGTCGCCGTCGTCGGGGTTGCCGATGAGCGCTGGATCGAGGCCATCACCGCCGTCGTCGTCCTCAAGGAAGGTGCTTCCCTGACGGCCGAGGGGGTCCGCGCGCATGTGAAGGGCCGGATCGCCGATTACAAGGTGCCCAAACGGGTGGACTTCGTCGCCGAGCTGCCCCGGAACCAGTCGGGCAAACTCCTCAAACGCGAGCTGCGCGCGGAACGGAGCACCGGGCAGTGAGCGCCGGGACTGCCGGGCCGGAGCAGCCGGTGATCGGCATCGAACGCCGTCCCGGGGTCGTGCGGCTGGTCCTGCAACGGCCGGAGGGCGGAAACGTCCTGGACCTGGCCCTGGCCCGCCAACTGCTGGCCGCCGTTCGTGCCGCCGAGGCCGACCCCGAGGTGTACGTGCTCACCCTGACCGGGACCGGACGGTTCTTCTGCGGGGGAGGGGACGTGGGGAACATGGCGGGATCCCCGCCCGCCGAACGCTCCGCCTTCATCGCCGCGTTGGCCGAGGCGGCCCACGAGTTGGCGCTGGCCCTGGTTCATTCCCGGCTCCTGGTGCTCGCCGGGGTCAACGGGGTGGCCGCGGGGGCCGGCCTGGGGCTGGTGCTCAACGCCGATTGGGTCCTGGTGGCGGAGGAAGCGACGCTGATGGCCGCCTACGCGGGCATTGGATTCAGCCCCGACACGGGGGTCTCCTATCTGCTGCCCGCGACCGTGGGCCACCAGCGCGCCGTGGATCTGACCCTGGGCGGACGCCGGCTTGCGGGTAACGAGGCCGTCGACTGGGGGCTGGCGAACGCCTCGGCCCCCTCGGCCGTCTTCGAAGGCGAGCTCACCGTGGCCGAGGACGGGTTCCTGCAAGGCGCCGTCCAGACCCTGGGGCCGACGAAGGCGTTGCTCCGGGCGGGGATGTCCACCGGCTACGCGGCACATCTGGCCGCGGAAACGAGAAGCATCTCGGCCCTGGCCGCGCACCCGGATTCGGTGCAGCGGGTCAACCGCTTCGCCGGTCGCTGAAGGACAGGGGAAAGCCGGGCCGGATGGCTAGGCTGAAGGCAGGAACCCCTGAGCGAGAGGACATCATGAGCACGCCCGATTCGACCCTGCAGGATGTGGCCATCACCTTCAACGACGGAACGACGTCGACCTTCGGGGAGGCGTTCGCCGGCCGGCCGGTCCTGGTGGTCAACGTCGCTTCCAAATGCGGATTCACCCCGCAGTATGAGGGTCTCGAGAAGCTGTATGCGACGCATCGGGACCAGGGCCTGGTGGTGCTGGGGGTGCCCAGCAACCAGTTCATGGGCCAGGAGCCGGGAACGGATGCGCAGATCGAGGAGTTCTGCCAGATCAACTACGGGGTGACCTTCCCGTTGGCCACGAAGACCAACGTCAACGGCCCCGACGCCCACCCGCTCTACCGCGAGCTCACCGCCTACCCCACCGGAGAGGTCCAGGATATCGGCTGGAACTTCGAGAAGTTCCTCGTCGGGGCCGATGGCCGGATCCTGGGCCGGTTCGCGTCCAGTGTCGAGCCGCTCTCCGACGAGCTCGTCGGGGCGGTGCGGGCGGCCCTGTAGCGCTCGCCGTAGAGGCTGACGAGGCGGGGTGAAACTGCTTCATAAGCCTCGTCCCACGGGGTGTTCCCGGGCAAAAGACACGGAAACCATGCTGCTGACCGCTGTGAGGAGCCGGGGGGCGGCGCAATATCGCATCATGGGTTAAAGGTCTTGCCAAGGTGCCAAGCATCCATATCATCGTTCCATAGCAGTGTGATGCGCGATGAGAGACGATGGTCGTGGCAGCAACCGTGGATCCGGGCAGATATACAGCGGCCCCCGATCAGGAGCACGTGACCGTGTTCCTGATCGGGATGCGGGCCAACAGATGGTGGAAGCTGGCCTCGGTGCTCCCGACCGTGGCCGCCATGCCACGGAAGTTGGCTCATCTGGCGAAAGATCCTGAAACCGGTCTGCTGGGCTACCACCAATGGCTGGGTCGGACCACGATTCTGCTGAGTTATTGGCGCAGCCCGGAGGACTTGCAGCGCTTTGCCTCCGCCCAGGATGCTCCGCATCTGGGGGCCTGGCGCCAGTTCACGAAGAAGTCGGCAGGCAGCGGCGACGTGGGCATCTGGCACGAGACCTACCAGGTGAGGGTCACCGACCAAGAGACGGTCTACACCGATATGCCGGCGTTCGGGCTCGGGGCCGCCACGCGACGTGTGCCCATCGGGCGGGGTACGCACACCGCGCGCCAGCGACTGGGACGCGAGGGCTAGAACTGGATTGATCGACTGGGCTTGGGCGGTCAGGTCTCAGGGGTTGGAGCGCGAGAGGGCATCGCGCGCTCGGTGGCCTGCCCAGGGGGTAATTCCTCGTCGGCGCATTCGGTGCAGGCACCGCAACGTGGCAGGAAGACCATGAACATGCGCCGCCCGATGGCCGGATCACAGCCCCGGATAGTGCCGGGCGGCGGTTTCCGGATGAGCGCGCAACCACCCCTTGAGGACGTTGGCGCCGTAGGAGGAGAGCATCGGATTGGTCGGATCGTCGGAGACGCCACGGGCCTGGGCCGCCAGCTCCGGTGGCAGCGGGACCGTATCGATGACCGAATCCAGCCGCGGGGACCAGAAGAAGGGTACCGAATAGCGGTCGACGCCGGCCGGTGGTGCCGTCACGCGGTGGATGGTGGCCATCAGGTAACCGTTGGTGGCGACCTCGAGCATCTCCCCGAGGTTGACCACCAGAGCCCCGGGGATCGGCTCGACGGGAATCCAGTTCTGATGCCCGTAGGGCTGGACCTCCAGCCCGCCGACCTGGTCCTGGAGCAGCAGGGTCACGAAACCGTAATCGGCGTGCAGGCCCACCCCCTGGTTGCCGGCCTCCGGGACCTGGCCGCCGACGTAGTGGACCAGTTTGCCCATCCAGGCCGGGTCGTGCCGGAACGGGGCCTCGAAATGATCCTCGGGCAGACCCAGTGATACGGCGATCGCCGCGAGGAGTTCGGTCCCGACCCGTGACATCAGCTCGGCCCAGGCCATGGCCACGCGCTCGAGTTCGGGGAAGGACGCGGGCCATTGGTTGGGGCCCTGCAGGTTCAGGTAGGGGCGGTCCTGCGGGTAGCCCTCCAGCGCCTCCCGGTCCGGGCCGTAGTCGATCTGTTCCCGGGAGTCGGCCCGGCCCCGGGTCATTTCCTTGCCCAGCCGGGTGTAGCCACGGAACTGGGCCGAGGTGCGGTTGTCCAGCTCCAACCGTTCGGCCAGGGGCAGGGCGAAGAAGGCCTCCATGGTCTGCAGGAGTTCCTGCGCCTGGCCTTCGGCGGCGCCGAAACCGGTGAGTTGGAAGAAGCCGACCTGATGGCTCGCCGCACGCAGGGCGTCGATGAATTCGGGGTTGAAGCAGCCGTCGGCCCGACGGGCCGTGGAGAAATCAAGAACGGGCACTGAGGTTCGCACAAGGTTCATGGCCGTAACGTTAGGGCGCGGCGGCCCCGCGACGACAGCAACGGTTACGCCGGGTTCCGTCATATTGCCCCGGATGTCGGAACCCTTGACAGGTCTCCCCGGCAGGTCGTCGCTCCACATCGGGCTGGCGTTCCCTAAGCTGGAACAGTGATCTTCAAAGCAGTCGGCGAATCCCGCCCGTACCCCGACCACGACCTTGTCACTCCCAAGGACTGGGCCGTCGTCGCCCCCCGTCAGGTACGCCTCGATGAATTGGTGACCACCAAGGCGACCCTGGACCTGGCAGCGCTGTTGGCGGAGGACTCCACGTTCTTCGGTGACCTCTTCCCCCACGTGGTGCAGTGGCAGGGCACCATGTATCTGGAGGACGGGCTGCACCGGGCCGTGCGGACCGCCCTGCACCAGCGTTCGGTCATGCACGCCCGCGTCCTGATCCTGGATTCGTGATCCCATGAGCGATGAACGAGACCCGACCGACTGGCATGGCCAACGGATCGTCACCGAGGAGGACCTGGACGAGGGGTTCTCCGATCACGACCCCGAACGCGTGGAGAACCCGCGCTACTACCGGCGCCGGCTGCTGCACGGGATGGTGCTGGGCCTGCTGGTCGCGCTGGTGATCGCCGCGCTCGTGCTCGCCTACCTGGTCAAGACCGGGCAGGTGGTCATCCCCGCCCTGGAACCGGCGCCGACGCCCACGGCGACGGCCCAGGCGGAGGATCCGGCCGCCGCCGTCTGCCCGCAGGAGGAACTGGAGTACGCGAAGCCGAAGGACGTCACCGTCAACGTCTACAACGCCACCACCAGCGCCGGGCTGGCCGCGGCCACGGCCGAATCGCTGAAGAAGCACGGTTTCACGATCGGGAAGGTGGCCAATGCGAAGTTGAAGAACGCCGACATCGTGGGCACCGTGGTCTCCGGGACGAAGGGCCGGGCCAACGCCCTGACCGTCCAACGCCATATCAAGGGCACCGAATACGTGAAGAAGCCCAAGCGCAGCGCCGACACCATCGATTTCGTCATCGGCAAGAAGTACAAGGCCGGGTCGATCGTCCCGAAGAAGAAGGTGGATACCTCCGACGGCCAGCTCAGCTGCCCGATCGCGGTGAAGGAAGCCCGCAAGAAGGCCAAGGAATCCGCAGCGGCCTCCGGGAAGGCGGACCCCTCACCGGCGAAGGATCAGGACGGGAAGTAACCCGGGACGGCGGCGGGTGGGCCGCTGCTAGTCGCAGCCCTCGGGGCCGCAGGCGGGGGCCTGGGTGCCGGAGGCCGGGTCCTGTCCGGCGTTGACCATGGATAGCGGGGAGACCTCACCCCAGGCGGTGGTCAGGGCCTCGGCGAACACCTCGGGTGGCTGGGCCCCGGAGATTCCGTACTTCATGTCCAGGACGAAGAACGGCACCCCGGTCACCCCCAGGGCGCGGGCCTGGGCGATGTCGGCCTCGACCTCGGCGGTGTACCGATCCGATTCCAGGACCGCCACGACGTCGTCCTCGGCCAGTCCGGCGTCGGTGCCGATCCGGCGCAGCACCGTGGTGTCCCCGGTGTCCAGGCCCTTTTCGAACTGGGCGGAGAGCAGCGCCTCCTTGACCTCGCCGGCCAGGCCATGCGCCCCGGCCAGATGCAGCAGGCGGTGGGCGGTGAAGGAATTGGCGACCTTGAGGTTGCCGAAATCGTAGTGCAGCCCCTCGTCGGCGGCCTGGCCGGTGACGTGTTCGAGCATCTGCTTCACCTGCGCCGGGTCCATGCCCTTCTTCTGCGAAAGATACTCGAATTCGGTGCCGTCGTAGTGGGCCGGCAGCGAGGGATCGAGCTGGTAGCTGTGCCAGGTCACGTCCACCTGGTCACGGAAGGAAAGGGTGGCCAGGGCCGCTTCGAAACGACGTTTGCCGATGAAGCACCAGGGGCAGGAGATGTCGGACCAGATATCGACGGAAAGGCGCGGAGAAGTCATGGATGCTTCAACCTCCCCGCGCCGAGGACTATTCCCGTCCGGTGTCCGGGGGCTAGTTCTGCCAGAACGGGTAGTCGATGTACCCGGTGGGCCCCTCGGTGTAGAAGGTCGCCTGGTTCGGTTCGTTCAGCGGCAGGTCCTCACGCCAGCGCCGCACCAGATCCGGGTTGGCGATGGCGGGCCGCCCGACGACGACCGCCTCACCCCAGCCGCTGGAGGTCAGCTCCCGGGCGTCCTCGACGGTGGTGATCTCGGCGAACCCCGAATTCAACAGCACGGGGCCGCCGAAACGCGAGCGCAGATCCTGGGCCAGTTCCCCGGTCGGCTGCCGGTGCAGGATGCTCAGCGCCGATAATCCCAGCGGGGCGATCCCGTCGATGAGCGCACCGTAGGTGGCCGCGACGTCGTCGCGGTCCTCCTCCAGGGTGCTTTGGACATTGTGTTCGGGGGAGATCCGCAGGCTGGTGCGGCCGGAACCGATGGCCGCGGCCACCGCGGTGGCCACCTCGATGACCAGGCGGGCCCGGTTTCCCGGGGACCCGCCGTAGGCATCGGTGCGTGTATTCGTCGAGGAGGCCAGGAACTCATGGAGCAGGTAGCCGTTGGCGCCATGGAGTTCCACCCCGTCGAAGCCGGCGGCGATCGCATTGGTCGAGGCCCGGACGAACTCCTCCACGATGCCAGCCAGCTCGGAGGTCTCCAGGGCGCGGGGGACCGGGTAGGGGTGCTTGCCGGTGTAGGTGCGGGTGCTTCCCTCGACGGCGATCGCACTGGGGGCGACGACCTCCTGGACCCCGGTGATCTCCGGGTGGGTGACCCGGCCGGCATGCATGACCTGGGCGATGATCAGCCCGCCCTCGGCATGGACGGCGTCGGTGACGCGTTTCCACCCGGCGACCTGCTCCTCGGTGGCCAGTCCGGGCTGGCGCACGAATCCCTGGCCCGTCTGGCTGGGATAGGTTCCCTCGCTGACGATCAGCCCCATCGAAGCCCGTTGGCGGTAGTACTCCACGACGTCGTCGTTGGGCACCCCGTCAACGCGGGACCGTGATCGGGTCAGCGGGGCCATGACCAGCCGGTTGGGCAGGTCGAGGTCGCCGAGGGTGAGCGGGGCAAACAGATCCATGGAAAGGCTCCTGTGGTCGGGGATGCCTGGTGCAACACCGACCGGCGCCCGGGGTATTCCCCGGCGCCGGCCCGCAGCTCAATCCCGGCTGTGGACCCCACCGCGGATCCAGGGGCCGACCAGGTCCAGCCCGGCCTGGTGGCGGAGGGGGCCATAGACGCTGAACTGCCCGTAGGTGGGGTGGTTGACGTCCAGCCGTTCGAGGTCGTCCTGCGGTGCCGATTCATCACCGCCGGCCAGGCCCAGGGCGCGCACGATCTTATCGGGGGTCCCGGTGGAGCCGGCGACGGCGACGCCGCCGACCATCCAGGCCTCGCCGAGGGCCGAATGGCGGGCGGGACCGCGGACGACGAAGACCCCGGCCTCCGGGGTCTTGACCAGGGCCTGGACGGGGAGTTCCTCGCGCAACGCAGCGCAGGCGAGCTTCACGGCGGGAAGATCACGTTTGGCATTCGGGGGCAGGTCGTCCAGCGAGGCCGGGGCCGAGAGCTCGGGGGCCTCCGCCGTGGCCGGGAGGACCCCGCCGAGGAAGCGTTGAACGAAGTCGTGCTCGCCGATGACGGGGATGCCGTAGTCGCGGGCCTTGCGCGACTTGGTTGAATCCACGTCGGGGTCCCCGGCCACCAGCAGGGCGGTCTTCTTCGAGACCCCGGGACCCACGAGGTAGCCGGCGTCCGTGACTGCCTGGGCGAGATCGTTCTTATCGAGTGCTTCCAGGGAGGTGAAGACGACCTGGTCGCCGGGCTTGAGCGTGATGTTCTCCATGGTTCCCCAGAGTACCGGGCGGGGACCGTCGAGGGGCTACCCGGCCCCCGGTCCGGCCACGAGGTGGATCGGGGCCCGGCCCTGCGCCAGACGCTGGACCTGCTCCACGGCGCCCTCGGTGGACAGGCGGATGAATTCGTTGGTGTTCCCGGCCATATGCGGGGTCAGCAGGCAGCCGGGGGCCTCCCAGAGCCGGTGGCCGGCCGGGAGCGGTTCCGGGTCGACGACATCCAGGGCGGCCCGTAGCCGTCCGGACTGCAACTCGGCGACCAGTGCCTCGGTGTCCACGACCGCGCCGCGACCGATGTTCACCAGCAGGGCCCCGTCGGCCATGGCGGCCAGGAAGGCGCCATCCACGAGCCGTTCGGTGCCCGCCGCGTGGGGCAGGGTGACGATGACGACGTCGGCCCGGGGCAGGAGCCCGGGCAGCTCCTGGACCCCGTGGACGTGGACCCCGCTCTCGGTGGTGCGTTCCCGGCGGGCCACGGGGAGCACGGCTGCCGGACGGAAGGGCGCCAACCGGGCGGCCACTTCCCGGCCCACCCCGCCATGGCCCAGGAGGACGACCACCGAACCATGCAGGGACGTGGTCCACAGCGGTGTCCAGTCGTGGCGGTGCTGTTGGGTGGCGGCGACCGGCAGATCGCGCAGTGCCGCCAGGGTCAGGGCGAGCCCGTGTTCGGCGGTGGCATCCTCGACGGCGCCCCGCGAATTGCTCAGCGTGGCCCCGGGCGGCAGATGGTCCAGGACCCATTCGTAGCCGATGGACAGCAGATGGACGTGGCGCAGGCCGGGGATGCTGTTCACCCGGGAACGGTGGGCCTGGACGCGGGGACGCTCGGTGATCAGGACATCGGCTGCCGGGGCCGGGGAGGCCTCGGAATCGATATGCCAGATGATGGCTTCGATCCCCGGACCGCTGATGGCGTGGGCCAACGCGGGGGAAGGGACCAGAACACGAAGTGCCATGGGTGCTCCGTTCGCAGGTGTCGGGGGCGGGCCTGGGCCCTCGCCGGTGGTCCCCGCCATCCTATAAGCGGTCGACGGGCAGGAACCGCGGGAGCCCCTGGCCGGACGAGCGGTTCAGGGCAGGGCCAGCCCGCCGGCGAACACGATGCAGCCCACCAGCGCACCGGCGAGCACCTGGCCCGGGGTATGCCGTCGCAGCTCCAGACGCGACCAGCCGACCAGCAAGGTCAGGAAGAGGGCGGCGGCCGCACCCCAGTCCGGGTCGGAGAAGACCTCGAGCCAGATGAAGGCGGCGACCGCCGTATGCACGGAGATCTTCCACCGCAGGTTCACCACCAGGCAGATCAGCAGTCCGGCCAGGATCAACCCCAGCGCGCTGAAGACCGCCGCCGGGGCCCGCAGCAGCACCAACGCGCCGCCACCGATCAGCAGGGATGCCCCGGCGAGGACGAACACGGGCCGGCGCTGCGACCGCTCACGGACATGCAGATCGGTGACCCGGCCCCGATGCTTCATCCACACCACGCCCAGCCAGGGCAGTCCCGTGGTGAAGACCAGGGCCACGATGGCCTGCAGCCAGGTGGTGTCCGGACTCCGCAGCGGCAGCACCAGCAGGTAGGCGCTGACCAGGACCACGGGGGAGAGGAGGGTGGTGACGGTCCGGGCCGCCGGCGATCCCCGGCGAGGGGCCGTGTCGACGTCGTTCCCCGGATCGATGTCCATCGGTTTGCTCCCCGCCGTCTCCACTCATCCGGGCCCTCCGGAACCGGTATCCAGCCTACTGGTGCACCCGTCCCGGTCGGGTCGCCTGACTTCGCGCGCGAAGACTGGGATGATCAAGGCATGAAGAACCCATCAACATTCATACCCGCCGATCTGGCCCGGGCCGCCCGCGCCATCACCCAGGTCTCGAGCAAGGTCATTGGTCGGGCCGCCGGACTGGAGAAACAGCAGATCCGGGCCTTCGAAAAAGGCAACCACGATCTGACCGTCGAGCAGAACGCCATGCTGCGCCACGCCCTGGAACAGTACGGCGCCGTCTTCGTCGAGGAGGACGAGGATGCCGGCCGCGGGGTCCGCCGCAAATACAACGCCTCCAAGGTCCGCCGGCTGGAGACCTGGGAGGGCGAGGGCGGCCCCGCCTACGAGGACGACATCTAGACCCCGACCTCAAAAAGACGACGGACCCCGGCAGCTCTGCCAGATGGGGTCCGTCGTGGTGTGGGGGCCGACCGCCCCGGCCCGGGATCCAATGGAGGAAGAACCCCCGGCGGGGCGGTCGGTGGCTGGTCAGGCGTCGATCATCTGCCGCGCCTTGGACTGGCAGAGGAACCGCGTGTAGGACGGCACGGTCAGGAAGGCCGGGTAGTCATCCTGCAGGGCACACTCATCGAAGATCTCCCGGGCATCGGCGAACCGGTCCCCCTCGAAGCGTTCCATCTTCGCGTACTCCTCCTCCACGATCTCCTCGACGAACTCGGCGGTGATCAGCTCACCGTCGTCGGTCACCGCACCCTGGTGGATCCACTGCCAGATCTGCGAGCGGGAGATCTCGGCGGTGGAGGCGTCCTCCATCATGTTCTTCAGGACCACGGCCCCGTTGCCCCGCAACCAGGACTCGATGTAGCGCAGCCCGATGACCACGTTCATCCGGACCCCGCCCTCGGTGATCAGCCCCGGGGTTCCGGCGATGTCCAGCAAGGCCCGGTCATCGACGGCGACGTCTTCGCGCAGACGGTCGATCTGGTTCGGTTTTCCGCCCATCTCCCGATCGAAGATCCGCTGCACCACCGGGACCAGATCCGGGTGGGCCACCCAGGCGCCGTCGAAACCGTCGGCGGCTTCGCGGGATTTCTCGACCCCGACGGTCTCGAAGGCCACCGCGTTGGCGGCCTCGTCGCGCCGGTTCGGGATGAAGGCGCTCATGGAACCGATGGCCGTGGCCCCGCGGCGGTGGCAGGCCCGCACCAGCTGTTCGGTGAAGGACCGCATGAAGGGGGCGGTCATGGTCACCATCGCCCGGTCCGGCAGCACGAACCGCGGTCCGCGGGTGCGGAAGTTCTTGATCACTGAGAAGATGTAGTCCCACCGGCCGGCGTTCAGGCCCGCGGAGTGCTCCCGCAGTTCGTAGAGGATCTCCTCGAGTTCGAAGGCCGCGGTGATGGTCTCGATGAAGACCGTGGCGCGGATGGTCCCCCGGGGGATGTCCAGCAACTCCTGGGCCCTGATGAACACGTCGTTCCAGAGGCGGGCCTCCAGATGGTTCTCGATCTTGGGCAGGTAGAAGTAGGGGCCACGTCCGCCGGAGATCAACCGCTGCGCGTTGTGGAAGAAGTAGAGGCCGAAGTCGACCAGCGCCCCCGAGGTGGACTTGCCGCCGATGGTCAGGTGCCGCTCGGGCAGGTGCCAGCCGCGCGGCCGGACCATGATGGTCGGCAGCTCGGTCAGCGTCCGTCCGGTGACCGTGTACTCCTGGCCCTCCTCGGAGGTGAAGTCGAGGTCGTTCTCGAGCGCGGCCCGCAGGGTCAGCTGCCCGTTGATGACGTTCTGCCAGGTGGGGGTGGTGCAGTCCTCCAGATCCGCCAGCCAGACGTTGGCACCGGAGTTCAGCGCGTTGACGGCCATCTTGCGTTCCGGCGGTCCGGTGATCTCCACCCGGCGGTCCTCCAGGCCGGGGGCGATGGGGGCGACCGTCCAGGAGTCGTCTTCACGGATGGGCCGGGTCTCTTCCAGGAAGTGCGGATCCTGGCCGCCGGCGATCTCGCGGCGGCGCGTTTCGCGCAGGGCCAGCAGTTCCTTCCGGCGCGGCTCGAACTCGTGATGCAGCTGCGCCAGGAAGTCCATGGCCCGGGGGGTGAGGATCTGCTCCTGGCCGCGGACCGGCGAAGCATTCGGCGTGGTGCCGTTCAGGGTGATGGGGTCGTTCATGGCGGATCTCCTTAAAAATGGTGGGGGACGACGCCGGTGCCCGGGTGGGTGGGCCCCGGCACCGGCGTCGTGTGGTGCCTAGTGGAACTGGCCGGCTTCGGTGGATCCCACCAGAGCCAGGGTGGATGCTTCGGGGTTCAGGGTCGTGGCGATCTGGTCGAAGTAGCCGGTGCCGACCTCGCGCTGGTGCTTGGTGGCGGTGTAGCCGGCGGCCTCGGAGGCGAATTCGCGTTCCTGGAGTTCGACGTAGGCGCTCATGCCGTTCCGGGCGTAGCCGGAGGCCAGATCGAACATCGAGTGGTTCAGGGCGTGGAACCCGGCCAGGGTGATGAACTGGAAGGTGAATCCCATGGCGCCGAGTTCGCGCTGGAACTTGGCGATCGTGGCGTCGTCGAGGTGCTTCTTCCAGTTGAAGGACGGCGAGCAGTTGTATGCGAGCATCTGGTCGGGGTGTTCGGCCTTGACTGCTTCGGCGAACTTCTTGGCCATCTCCAGGTCAGGGGTCCCGGTCTCCATCCAGATGAGGTCGGAATAGGGGGCGTAGGCCTTGGCCCGGGCGATGCAGGGTTCGATCCCGTTGCGGACCTTGTAGAAGCCTTCGGCGGTGCGCTCGCCGGTGACGAACTGCGCGTCACGCTCATCGACGTCGGAGGTGATCAGGGTGGCGGCCTCGGCATCGGTGCGGGCGATGATCACGCTGGGGGTATCGGAAACGTCGGCGGCCAGGCGGGCGGCATTGAGGGTGCGGATGTGCTGGCCGGTGGGGATGAGGACCTTGCCGCCGAGGTGGCCGCACTTCTTCTCCGAGGCGAGCTGGTCTTCCCAGTGCACCCCCGAGGCGCCGGCGGTGATCATCGACTTCATCAGTTCGTAGGCGTTCAACGGGCCACCGAAGCCGGCCTCGGCGTCGGCGACGATCGGGACCAGCCAGTCCTCGACGGAATGGATGTCCTCGGCGAATTCGATCTGGTCGGCGCGCTGGAGGGCGTTGTTGATGCGGCGCACCACCTGGGGGACCGAGTTGGCCGGGTAGAGCGACTGGTCGGGGTAGGTCTGGCCGGCGAGGTTGGCGTCGGCGGCAACCTGCCAACCGGAGAGGTAGATGGCCCGCAGGCCTGCCTTGACCTGCTGGACCGCCTGGTTGCCGGTCAGGGCGCCCAGGGAGTTGGTGTAGGCGCCGGTCGTGGCTTCGGTGGTGAGCTGGTCCCAGAGCTTTTCGGAACCGCGACGGGCCAACGTGTTCTCTTCGACGACGCGTCCCTGCAGCCGAACGACCTCCGCCGCCGTGTATTCGCGGGTGATGCCTGCCCAGCGGGGGTTGGCGCTCCACTCCATCTCCAGGGCCTGTTCGCGCTCTGCGGCGGAATTCTGCTTCTGCGTCATGGCATTCTCCTTGGTGTCGCTCCGGGTGTCCCGGGGATCCGACGACGTTCCCGGCGCCTCTGCCGGTCGGTCGATGTTTCCGTGTTTTTGTTCGTAGTCATGACTCTTCGCGATCCGCAAGGGGTTTTCTAGGGGGTTGGGGTGGAAAGATTTGCACTTCTTGAGCTATTCTCAAGAAGTGACGACTCCCACATGGAACCGGCCCTCCGGCGGACAGTCCCCGCAGGGCGCCTCGACCCACGACGACCCCGAACTGGATGCCATTGCCCTGGGCCGCCGGGTGCGCCACCTACGCAAGGGCAAGGCGCTGACCCTGGATGGGTTGGGTGCCCTGGTCTCGGTGGCCCCCTCGCAGCTGAGCCTGATCGAGAACGGAAAACGCGAGCCCAAGGTGGGGCTGTTGCGGCAACTGGCCGCCGCCCTGGATACCGGCGTGGACGACCTGCTCGGATCCGAGCCTCCGAGCCGGCGGGCCGGGCTGGAAATCGAGTTGGAAAGGGCCCAGCGCGGACCGCTCTACGGATCCTTGGGGCTGCCCAAGGTCCGGGTGTCCTCACGGTTGCCGATGGATGTGCTTGAATCCATGGTCGGCCTGCAGCATGAGCTCGAACGGCGGCTCGAGGAGCAGGCGGCGACCCCCGAGGAAGCGCGTCGGGCCAATACCGAGATCCGCACCGAAATGCGTGAATGCAACAACCACTACCCCGAGCTGGAGAAGCAGGCCCAGGGTCTGCTCGACGCCGTCGGGCACACCTCGGGACCGTTGTCCCACCATGTCGCCGCCGATCTGGCCGAGCATCTGGGATTCGGGCTGCGCTTCGTCGGGGACCTGCCGCATTCGACCCGGTCGGTGACCGATCTGAAGAACCGCAGAATTTATCTGGTGCAGGGGACCCGAAGCGATCATGACGCCCGGTCGGTGCTGCTGCAGGCGCTGGGCCACTACGTCCTGGGTCATGAGGCCCCCCGGAACTACAGCGAGTTCCTCCGTCAGCGGGTCTACACCAACTACTTCGCCGCGGCCCTGCTGATGCCGCAGAAGACCACCGTGGGTTTCCTCGAGGAGGCCAAGAAGTCCAAGTCGTTGGCGATCGAGGACCTGCGTGATGCCTATGCGGTCTCCTACGAATCGGCGGCCCACCGCTTCACGAACCTGGCCACCGAACACCTGGGCATCACCTGCCACTTCCAGAAGGTCCACGAGTCGGGCATCCTGCACAAGGCCTACGAGAACGACGACGTGAACTTCCCCGCCGACCACACCGGCGCCATCGAGGGGCAGTCGATCTGCCGGTACTGGACCAGCCGCGAGGTCTTCGAGGTCCCGGATAAGTTCCGGGCCTTCGAGCAATACACCGACACCGTGGTGGGGACCTTCTGGTGCACCGCCCGCACCGAACGCCACTCCTCGGGGATGTACTCGCTGAGCATCGGGGTCCCCTACGAACACGTGAAGTGGTTCCGCGGCCGTGACACCACCGAACGGTCCAAATCACGCTGCCCGGATGAGTCGTGTTGCAAGCGTCCGCCGGAGGCGCTGGCCCGCTCCTGGGCCGGTCAGGCCTGGCCGGCGGCCCGGGCGAACTCCCACCTGTTGGCCGCCATGCCTTCGGGGGCGTTCCCCGGGGTCGACGAAACCGAGGTGTACGAGTTCCTGCAGGCACACGGGGGCTGAGACCCGGTCACGAAATGCGAGGGAGCAGCCCCGGTGTCCCGGAGCTGCTCCCTCGCTTTTCTACTGGTGTCGGTCTGGTGTCCGGGGCCTAGACCTCGGAGACTTCGTGGGTCTCGAAGTCCTTTTCGGTGGCCGGCCGGACCGGGGCCTTGGCGAAGACCGAGGGGTCCGTCGGGGTTCCGACCTTGATGTGGTTGAACAGGATGTTCAGCAGGATCGCGGCGACCGCGGCCGAGCTGATGCCCGAGTGGAAGATCGTGCCGACCCAGGTCGGGAACTCGTTCCAGAAGGCCGGGGCGGCGATCGGGATGATGCCGAAGCCGACGCCGGTGGCCACGATGATCAGGTTCATGTTGTCCTTGTAGTTGACCTTGGCCAACGTGCGGATGCCACTGGCGGCCACGGTGCCGAAGAGCACGATGCCGGCTCCGCCGAGGACCGCGGTAGGCACCGCCGCGACGATGCGTCCCATGACCGGCAGCAGGCCCAGCAGCACGAGGATCAGGCCGCCGGCGCTGACCACGAAACGGCTCTTGATGCCGGTGATGGCCACCAGCCCGACGTTCTGGGCGAAGGCGCTCTGGGTGAAGGAGTTGAACACCGGCGAGATCAGGCTGGAGATCATGTCGGCGCGCAGACCGTTGCCGATGCGCTTGGAATCGACCTCGGTTTCGACGATTTCACCGACGGCCAGGATATCCGCCGTGGTTTCGGTCAGGATGACCAGCGTGACGATCAGCATCGAGATGATGGCCGGCAGTTCGAAGGTCGGCCAGCCGAAGGCGAAGGGGGCCGGGAAGGCGAAGACCGGGCCGTTGCCGACCCCGGAGAAGTCGGCCATGCCGGTGAAGACGGCGACCAGCGTACCGATGACGATGGCCAGCAGGATGGACAGGCGGGAGATCGTCGCATTGCCGAGCTTGCTCAGCAGCAGGACGATCAGCAGGGTCGCGCCGGCCAGACCGATGTTGGCCATGGAGCCGTAGTCGTCGGCCTTGTCATTGCCGCCCATGGCCCAGTTGGCGGCCACCGGCATCAGCGACAAGCCGATGACGGTGATCACCACGCCGTTGACGACCGGTGGGAAGAATCTGATCACCTTGGAGAACACCGGGGTGATCAGCAGCCCGACGGCTGCGGAGACCATCACCGCTCCGAAGACCGCTTGGATGCCACCGCCGCCACCGATGATGGCCGTCATGGTGGCCACGCCGGCGAAGGAGACGCCCTGGACCAGCGGCAGCTGGGACCCGAAGAACGGAATGCCGATGGTCTGGAGCAGGGTGGCCAGGCCGCCGACGAACAGGCAGGCGGCAATGAGCAGGCCGACGTCGGAGGAGCTCATGCCCGCTGCGGTGCCGACGATCAGTGGCGGGGCGATGATTCCGCCGTACATGGTCAAAACGTGCTGGAAGCCGTAAGCGAAGGTGCTACCGATGGGCAGACGCTCGTCTTCGGGACGTGCAGGCGCGGTGCGGCGGCCTGCCGCGGCGCTTGATGCGTTCTTGTTCATGGAGTTTCCCTTGTGTGCGGATGATCGGAAGCAGGTCCGGGCGACAGCTGTTCCTTGTACTGGGGTCCGGATCCCTGGCTGATCACCTGGGATTCCGTATAGCGGAAACTGAATTCCGTTATGCAATATAGGGAACTGGGTCACACGGGCAATGTCAAGGGTTGTGTCGAGGCCCTGTCATGGCGGCGATGGGTCGGCGGTCGAAGATCCCCGGGTCCGGACCGCGTCGGACCTGGGCCTGGGGGAGCCCGGTGGTCGCGGCTGTGACATAGTCCCGGTGGACCAAGGAATAAAGTAGGGCAAAGACCGAAGTAAATGCTGAATTACCGTCTGTGCCCGTGATTAATTCATGATTTGGCCTCCGGGTGCCAGCGCTACCGTGGAAACCTCCCGAGGGGTTGAGGTTGGCGGCGGGCTCGGGCATCCTTACGGTGCGAGTCTGATCGAGCCAACGGGAGAAACCATGGGCATGCAACATCCTGAACACGTCGTCGTCGTCGGCGCGGGCATCGTCGGTCTGTCGACCGCCTGGCACCTGCAGGAGCGGGGGGTCCGGGTCACCATCGTCGACCGGACCGGAGTCTCCGCCGGCTCCTCCTGGGGCAATGCCGGCTGGCTGACCCCGGCCCTGACCCTGCCATTGAGCGAACCCTCCGTGTTCGCCACCGGAGCCAAGGCCATGCTGGACCCTGCCTCGCCCCTCTACATCCCGTTGACCACCGATCCTTCGTTGATCAGGTTCCTGGCCGGATTCGCCCGGCACTGCACCCCGGGCAAATGGCGCGAAGCCATGAAGGTGTTCAGTGAGATCGGCAGCACCGGTCTGGATGCCTTCGCCGAGCTGGCCGAGGGCAGCAACGCGGTCACCGAACCCACCAAACCGGCCGAGCCCTTCCTGGCCGCCTTCGCCACCGAGAAGGACCGCGAGGGACTGGTGCACGAGTTCGAGGGCATCCGCGAAGCCGGAGGATCCGTGGACTTCGATCTGATGACCGGCGCGGAGATCCGCGCACTGGAGCCCACCTTGGGTTCGGGGGTCACCGCCGGCGTGAAGATCCACGACCAGCGTTTCCTCAACCCGCCGAACTTCATGGAATCGCTCGCCGAGTCGGTACGCCAGCGCGGCGGGGAGATCATTGACGGCTTCGCCGTCTCCGACGTCCGTGACTCCGGGAACTCCGTGACGGTGATCGGTTCCAGCGGCAGGAGCATGACCGCCGATTCGGTGGTCCTGGCCACCGGAGCCTGGTTGAACTCGCTGACCCGCAAATTCGGCGTCCGCCAGATCGTCCAGGCAGGGCGTGGCTACAGCTTCACCGTCAAGCCCGAGTCCATGCCGACCCACCCCATCTACTTCCCCGCCCAGCGGGTCGCCTGCACGCCGCTGGGGGATCGCTTCCGGGTCGCCGGCATGATGGAATTCCGCGACGCCGATGCGCCGTTGGACGAACGCCGGATCCAGGCGATCATCAAGGCCGCCTCCCCGATGTACACCGGCATCGATTGGGAGGACCGCCAGGAGGAATGGGTGGGAGCCCGTCCCTGCACCGCCGATGGCCTGCCGTTGATCGGCGCCACCAAGTCCCCGCGCGTGCACGTCGCCGGCGGCCATGGCATGTGGGGCGTCGCCCTCGGCCCGCTGACCGGCAAGATGCTGGCCGCCGAGATGACCGGCCAGGGCACGGCCCCGCTGATGCGCCACTTCAGCCCGCTGCGCTAGTAGGAAGCAGGCAGGGCACTGCCACCGGCAGCACGACGGCGGCACCCCCTGCGGGTGCCGCCGTTTCCTTGTTCTGGCGGTGTGTCGGGCGGGCTACTCGTCTAGGCTGGTCCCATCAACGAACGTCGGGAGTGATGATGATGGCCAGGAAGCATTTCAAGGACCTCAGCACGGGACGCAAGTTCTGGGTCATGCTGCTGGGAGCGGCCCAGGTCGCATTGCAGGGGGCGGCCCTGAAGGACCTCGCGACGCGGCCCTCGGCCGAGGTCAACGGGCCCAAGACCGCATGGTTCTTCGCGAGCTTCTTCAATTTCATCGGCCCGCTCAGTTATTTCGCGGTCGGACGCAAGAAGTAGTCCAGTCCGGGCCTCGTCAGGCCCCGACCCGCTCCACTGGAATGACGGATACCTCGCCCAGGACGCCGTCGTCCACCACTGCGCTCATGTAGGTGCACACCGGCTGGCGCCGCCGATCCGTCGGTGATCCGGGATTGAGCAATCGCAGGCCATTGGCCGCCGTGGTGTCCCATGGGATGTGGCTGTGCCCGAAGACCAGCACGTCGGTGTCCGGGAACTGCTGGGCGCACCGTTTTTCCCGGCCCGCGGAGGCCCCGGTTTCGTGGATGATCGAAAAGCGCAGTCCCTCGATCTCCACGTGGGCGATCTCGGGGAGCCGGGAACGCAATTCCTCGCCGTCGTTGTTCCCGTGGACGGCGACCAATGTCCGGCAGCGCCGCTCCAGCTCGTCCAACAGCTCCGGTTCCACCCAGTCCCCGGCGTGGAAGACGATATCGGCCGCCTCGATCTGCTCCCACAGGCTCGGGTGCAGTCCGCGGGCCCGTTTGGGCAGATGGGTATCGGCGATCAGGATCAGGCGCGTGCTCATGGGGGCATCCTTTCATGAACCGCCTGGTCATCTGGGCGGGGTGCCGCCAGGCCGCGTAGCACCCTGGCTCCAGGGCTGGAGGGTTGCCGGTCGCCTA
>NZ_JBQSWW010000012.1:0-87556 GCF_052377515.1 Arthrobacter sp. AOP36-C1-22
CGCTAACGATTCCGAGCAAATTACGAAGTAAAGAATTCGTATTCTTTTTGCTTTTCTCTCGCTGCTACATATCTAATTTATTAGTCCGTTTGATCGTTGTCAAATCGACTTTATCGCTTTGATTTCGACCATTTGGCCTCCCCCCGCTTCCATTTCCATGTTTCAGGGCGTGCAAATGACGTCCGGAATACCTGGATATTTGAAAGGGGTTTGGTCGCTTTCCCTGGAAACTTTCGCTTCCTTTGTCCGCTGCAGGAGCGGCGGCGACAAGAGAAAACATTACACGTGCTGACCGGTGGCTGCAAATCGGCAGGTCCCTGCACACCTTCCGCCCTCGATCACCCCCGGTTCCCCGGAATTCCGGGCTTCCTTGCTGGCCGGCCCGGCAGCCGGCCCCTCTCCGGACGCGAAAAAGGCCGGTCGGCCCCGACGTGATTCACGTCTCGGGGCCGACCGGCCTCTGGTCCTTCTGGAATGGCGGCGCGTCCAGGACGCGCCGCTGCCCTGGTCTCTAGGAGCCGACTTCGACCATTGCCAGGTTCTTCTTGCCACGGCGCACCAGGACATAGCGGCCATGCAACAGGGTCGATGGGTCGATGACCGCGTCGACATCTGAGAACTTGACGTTGTTGACGTAGGCACCGCCCTCGCCCACGGTCCGACGAGCGGCCGACTTGGATTCGGAGAGTCCGGTCGCCACCAGCAGCTCGACGATTCCCAAGGAATCCGGTGCCACCTTCGCACTGGGCAGTTCCGCAGTGGCTGCCACCAGGAGCTCCTCGTCCAACTCGGCGAGCGCCCCTTGGCCGAACATTGCCGCCGAGGCTGCGATGACCTTTTCGGTGGCGTCCACCCCGTGGACCAACGACGTGACGTCGTAGGCCAACTGGCGTTGCCCCGCCCGGGCGAAGGGACGGTCCGCCACCTCTTGTCCGATGGCTTCGATTTCTTCGCGCGTGCGGAAGGTGAAGATCTTGAAGCGATCAACCACATCGACGTCCGCGGTGTTGAGCCAAAACTGGTAAAAGGCATATGGGCTGCACATCTCGGCATCGAGCCAGATGGCGTTGCCTTCACTTTTGCCGAACTTGCTTCCGTCGGAGTTGGTGATCAGCGGGGTTCCGAAGGCATGGACCGTGGTGCCTTCGACCTTGCGGATCAGTTCCGTGCCGCTGGTCAGGTTGCCCCACTGGTCGGAACCGCCGGTCTGCAGACGGCAGCCGTAGTCGCGGTAGAGCTCCAGGTAGTCCATGCCCTGCAGGATCTGGTAGCTGAATTCCGTGTAGCTGATTCCCTCGTCACTGTTCAGGCGTGACGCAACGGTGTCCTTCTTGACCATCGTCCCCACCCGGAAGTGTTTACCCACCTCACGCAGGAAGTCGATGGCGCTGAGGGGGCCCGTCCAGTCCAGGTTGTTCACGATCTGCATCGCGTTCGTTCCCTCGGTGGACAGGAACCAGCTGACCTGGCGTTGCAGACGGCCAACCCATTCGTTGACGGTCTCCTTGGTGTTCAGAACCCGTTCGGCGCTCTGCCGGGGATCACCGATCAGGCCGGTGGAACCGCCCACCAGGCCCAGCGGGTGGTGACCCGCCAGCTGGAGACGGCGCATGTTCAACAGCTGGACCAGGTTCCCCAGGTGCAATGAGGGCGCCGTGGGATCGAATCCGCAGTAATACGTGATCGGCTCCCCCGCGAGCATTTGCTCCAGACCGGATTCCTCCGTGGAAACGTGGACCAGGCCACGCCACTTCAGCTCCTGCCAGATGTTGGGGAAGGACGGATCATTCTGCTGTCCCGCAATGGCGGGATTCAATTCACTTACTGACACGAGGTCAAATCTAGCAGCTACACCGCGGGGATCAGGCGTCCGGCTCCATTCCCGCCGGAATGTTGCCACTGGCGATGACCAGCAGACGTTGGGTGGCCCGGGTCATCGCGACATACAAGTCACCGACGGTTCCTTCGGCCTCCTCGACGATTTCCTGCGGCTCCAGCACCACCACGACGTCGAATTCCAGGCCCTTGGCCAGCTTGGCCGTGGTCACCACGATGTCCTGGTCCAGGGCGCCCGACCCGCCCCCGACGCGACGCCCGTATTCGCCTGCGACCGCGGTGCGTACCTGATCGAGTCGTTGTGCGGGGGCAATGACTGCAACCAGTCCCCCGTCGGCGATCCCGATCTCCCGCGGCAAAGCCCTCAGCGTCGCTCCCAGGACCTCCCCGGGCTCGACCCGGTTGATCACCGGGGGCCAGTCCCCTTCGCGCACCGCCTTGGGCGTCGAGACCTGCAGGCCCGCTTCCTGGGCCATCCGGGCGGCAGCTTCGGCGATCTGGACCGGCGTGCGGTAGTTCACCGTCAGCTCCTCCAACTCGAAACGACGACCGACGAATGGTTTCATGGCCGCGGCCCAGCTGCCCACGCTCGCGGCCGAACTGGCCTGGGCGATATCGCCGACGACGGTGAAGGACTTCAAGGGGCAACGACGCACCAGCAAGCGCCACTGCATGGGAGAGAGCTCCTGGGCCTCGTCGATCACGACATGTCCGTAGGCCCAGTTGCGGTCGGTGGCCGCGCGTTCGGCAGCCGTCAGCCGGGGTCCGGTCTCCTCGTTCAGGTCGGCCAGCTGTTCGGCGCTGACGGACCCGTCGATGCCGATCTCCTCCAGTGAGGCGCTGACGTTCTTCAACGCCTGTTCGGCATTGGCCAGATCGCGTTTGCGGTTGGCTTCCGCCAGGGCTTGTTCACGCCCGACCGTCGCGTCGAAGGCACCGAGGAGTTCGGCGGCCTCGTCGAGCAGGGGGACATCCGCCTCGGTCCATGGCTCGTCCCGGCCACGTTGCAGGGTACGGCGTTCGGCGTAGCTCAGCTCGGGAGCCACCGCTTCGAGGACCTCTGGCTTGGCATACAGATCCGAGATCAACTGTTCGGGACCCATCGGCAGCCAGCACAGGTTCAAGGTGATGCGCACATCCCGGGAGGCCCGGACGTCTTCGATCAGATAGGAACGGTCGGCCGCATTGCCCGCACCGGAGGATTCCTCGAGCTTCTCCTTCAACTGGTCGGCCAGCTCGCGCAGCATGACCTTCACGAAGGTCGCGCGGGCCTCGTTATACGGTTTGCCCGTCGCCCGTGCCTTGTCGCCGGCCCGTTTGACCTGTCGTGGGGTGACCGTCAACGGGGTGCCTTCCACCATGACCCTGCGTGGCCCCGCGGGAACCCTCTGGCGATGCTCCACGGCCCGGGCCACCACCTCGGCCATTCCCAGCCCACCCTTGATCCGGGCGGCTTCGCGTCCGGGCTCGGGAATGGCATTGATCCCCGGCAGGAGCTGGCCCACGGAGGACGTCACGACTCCGGTCTCGCCCAGGGAGGGCAGGACGCGTTCGATATAGCGCATGAAGGCCGTGGAGGGGCCGACCAGCAGGACGCCGGCGGTCTTCAGTCGTTCCCGGTGTTCATAGAGCAGATAGGCCGCCCGGTGGAGCGCCACCGCGGTCTTTCCGGTCCCGGGACCGCCCTGGACGACCAGTACGCCGGCCAGCGGGGCACGGATGATCCGGTCCTGCTCCGCCTGGATGGTGCTGACGATATCCGTCATGTGTCCGGTGCGTCGGCTGGTCAGGGCAGCAAGCAGCGCCCCCTCCCCCTGGTGCGAGACCCCTTCGTTGAGGAGTTCCGGATCCAGCACGTCGTCTTCGAGGGCGACCACGTTGCGGCCCTTCAGGATCAGATGGCGCCGGCGGCGGACCCCCTGGCGTTCGAAGGCGGTGGCCTGGTAGAAGGCCCCGGCCTCCGGGGCACGCCAATCAACCATCAACCGGGTCTGGTCCTCATCGGTCATGCCGATGCGCCCGATGTAGTGGCTGGTGGCTTCTCCATCGTCCCCGGCGGTTTCGAGGTCCAGTCGACCGAAGACCAACCGGTCCTCCACGGCATTCAGCTGGGCCAGCCGGTCCTCGTAGAGGTTCGCGAAGGAGTCGCGTTCGGAGATGTTCTGCAGGGAACCGACCGCTCCATCGCGGCGGACCCGGGCCAGTTGCGCGGTCTTCTCCTCACGCAGGGCATCGAGGCGACGGTACAGGCGCTCGACATATGCCCGCTCGCGCTCCAGTTCAGGTGCGGGCGAGGGTGACTGCGGCATGTACTTTCCTCCTGGTGCGAAATGGCGGACGGATCAGTCTACCGGTTTGGTGCCCGGCGGGCTCACAACCTCCGTCACACCAGTTGCAGGGCCTTCACCGGGTAATCCTGCAGTCGTTCCCGGCCACGGAGCTCCGCGAGCTCGAGGACGACCCCGATGCCGACGATCTCCGCCTGGGCCCGGCTCAACAGGGCGGCGGCGGAGGTGATGGTCCCTCCGGTGGCCAGGACATCATCCAACAGCAGGACCCGGGTTCCGGGCTTGATGTCGTCACGGTGCAACTCGAGCGTGGCCGTGCCGTATTCAAGGGTGTACTGCTCCGCGTGGACCGGCCGGGGCAGCTTGCCCTTCTTGCGGATGGTCACCATCCCGGTGCCGCTGGCGTAGGCCGCAGCCGCGGCCAGGACGAAGCCCCGTGCCTCGACTCCGGCGACGACGTCGAACGTCCCGGCGAAGGGGGCGATGATCTCATCGATCATCCGGCGCAATCCGTCGGCGTCGGCGAATGCGGGGGTCAGGTCCTTGAAGGAGACCCCCGGTTGCGGATAGTCGGGAACGATCGCACAGAGGCGATCCAGGAGCTCGGGCATGGTTTCGGTCATGGATTGCACGCATCCACTCTAGTCCCCATGTCCCGGGGTTCCTGCCGGTTTCCTCCCGTGACGGGGCTTGGCGGCACGATAGGCCGAGACGGTCGGCTCCTCCTCGAGCCAGAACCGCCAGGGGTAGGCATTGCTGCCCCCGGGTCCTGCCACCCCGACCCGGGGGCCGGAGCGCACCCCCGGGGGTGCGGTGGCGGGGAGCCGGGACAGGGTCGCGGCCAGCGCGGTCTCCTTCGCCGCCCGCTGCGGAGCGTCCGTCACGTCCACCCCGGTGATCAGTTCCAGTCCGTTGCAGCTCAGGTCCAGGCCCACGGCCTGGGCGAGTTTGGCGGGCCCGTTGGCCAGATCCCGTTCACGCCGTGGATTGCGTCGTCGCGCCCTGGCCGTGTCGGCACCCCCGATGATCTCCCCTCCCCGCAGCAGGACCGCTGAGGCCCTTCCTTCGGTTCCGCACACGACGTTCGCGCAATGGTGCATCCCATAGGTGAAGTAGCAGTACAGGGTTCCGGGGGGCCCGAAGAGCGAGTCGTTGCGTGCCGTGCGTCCCCGGTAGGCGTGGGACCCGGGGTCCTCCGCACCCTCGTAGGCTTCGACCTCGGTGATCCGCACCCCCACCTGATGGCCCTCGCGTTCGACCGTCAGGACGCATCCCAGCAGCAACGGCGCGACCTCGATCGCCGTCCGGGTGAGTTGGGGATCCGTCCCGCTCATTGCGCGACGGCCGGTCCCGAGGGCCAGGGCAGCAGCTCGGGCAGGTCCGCGCCGTCGGCCGCGGCGGTCGCCCTGACGGGGCCGGAGGGGTCGCGTCCGGCAAGCCAGCCGGCCAGATCGAATTCCATGCCGGTGACCACGTACCCGGTGGGGCCCGCGCCGAGGGTCACCGGCTGGCCCCCGGTGGGTTGCAGGACCAGCCGGTAGTCGGAGGGGACCCGCGGGGCCAGGAAGTCGAAGAGGTGGGCCGAGAATTCCGCGGGCCAGTCGGCCAGCGAAACGGTGGTGCCCAGGTCGGTGGCGTGGATGAGCACTTCCCGCCAGGCGGCCTCCACGCAATCGCCCACGGTTCCTTCACCCCGGAAGCTCGTGGTCCTGCCCCAGCCGTCGGCCGGGATGTCCGTGATCGATTCGTCCAGCAGGTCCAGTCCCTGCAGTGTGCGGGCAACCAGGGCGGATGGCTGTTGCAGGGCCCCGAGTTCGATCCGTTCGTTGCGGCCTTCCTGGCCGCCGTCGTAGAACTCGATGCGTTCACCCCGGGCGGCATGGGCCAGCTGCCGCGCCAGGGCGCGGGCGACCCCGTCGAGGTGGGCCAGCACATGGGCTTTGCTCCACCCTGGCAGGCTCGATGGTGCGGCGAATTCCCCGGGTGGTAGCGCCTCGATCGCGGCCCGGGCGCGGGCGGTGGCATCCTGGACGGCATCGGCCAGTGACGCGGTGGAAAGCTGTGTCATGGCAGCAGCCTACCGCCGTCGTCCGCGCTGGACGACGGCGGTGGGCCCTGCCGGTGCTGCGCTTCAGGCCGCGAAGTCGCGCAGGTCCCCCAGCTGCTCCTTCAGTGCGGCCAGCTGGGCGGCGACGGCGGCGGGGGCCGTGCCTCCCTGCGAGGAACGTGAGGCCAGCGACCCGGCGGTGCTGAGGACCTCTCGGACCGCGGGGGTCAGTTCCGGTGAGATCGCGGCGAATTCCTCGTCGGTCAGATCCCACAGTTCCACCCCCCGTGCTTCCGCCACCCGGACGGCCGAGCCGGAGAGCTCGTGGGCATCCCGGAAGGGAACCCCCTGGCGGACCAGCCATTCGGCGATATCGGTGGCCAGCGCGAAGCCCTGGGGGGCCAGGTCGGCCATCCGTTCGGTGTTGAAATCGAGCGTGGCGATCATTCCCGATACCGCGGGAAGCAGCAGTTCCAGGGTGTCGGTGGCATCGAACACCGGTTCCTTGTCCTCCTGGAGATCCCGGTTGTAGGCCAGCGGAAGCCCCTTGAGCGTGGCCAGCAACCCGGTCAGGTCGCCGATGAGTCGTCCCGCTTTGCCGCGGGCCAGTTCGGCGACGTCGGGGTTCTTCTTCTGCGGCATGATCGAGGAGCCCGTGGAGTAGGAATCATGCAAGGTGACGAAGGAGAATTCCTTGGTCGCCCAGAGGATGACCTCCTCGGAGATCCGGGACAGGTCCACCCCGATCATCGCGGCGACCCACGAATACTCGGCGAAGACATCCCGGCCTGCCGTTCCGTCGATGGAGTTCCAGCTGGCCGAATCGAAGCCCAGTTCCGCGGCGACGGCGTTCGGATCCAGTCCCAGTGATGAGCCGGCCAGTGCCCCGGAACCGTACGGGGACACCGCGGCCCGGCGGTCCCAGTCGGCCAGACGCTGGAGATCACGTAGCAGTGCCCAGGCGTGGGCCAGCAGGTGGTGGCCCAGCAGCACGGGTTGGGCGTGCTGCAGATGGGTGCGCCCGGGCATCGCGGCCCCGGGGTGGGCCTCGGCCTGCTCGATCAGCGCCTCGATGGTCGCCAGCACGCCCCGGGCGATGACCCGGGCATGGTCGCGCAGGAACATCCGCCCCAGCGTGGCGATCTGGTCGTTGCGTGAGCGTCCGGCGCGCAGCTTGCCGCCCAGCGTCGGTCCGGCCCGTTCGATCAGCCCGCGTTCGAGCGAACCATGGACGTCCTCATCCGATTCCGCGGCGACGTAGCTGCCGTCGGTGACATCTGATTCCAGCTGGTCCAGGGCCTCGATCATGCCCTGCAGTTCGTTCTCGTCCAGCAGCCCCGCGGTGTGCAGGACCCGGGCATGGGCCCGGGATCCGGCGATGTCGTAGCGGGCCAGCCGCCAGTCGAAATCCGTGGATTTGCTCAGTGCGGCCAGGGCGTCCGCGGGGCCGCCGGAGAACCGGCCGCCCCACAGGGCTCCTTCGTTGGTGCCATGTGCCTGGGTCATGCCTACTTGCCCTCGGCCACGCGCTCGTCGCGCTCCGTGGCAACCTTGGCCGAGAGTCCGAAGATGTCGATGAAGCCGCGGGCGCTGGACTGGTCGAAGGTGTCCCCGGTGTCGTAGGTGGCCAGATCGAAGCGGTACAGCCCGGTCTCCGAGCGGCGTCCCTCCACGACGGCACGGCCACCATGCATGACCATGCGGATGTCTCCGTTGACGTGGCGCTGGGTGTCGGCCACGAAGGTGTCCAGCGAACGCTTCAGCGGGGAGAACCACTGGCCGTCGTAGACCAATTCGCTCCAGCGTTGGGAGACCGTCGCCTTGAAGCGTGCCTGCTCGCGTTCGAGCGTGATGTTCTCCAGGTGCTTATGAGCTTCCATCAGCGCCATCGGGCCCGGGGCCTCGTAGATCTCTCGGGATTTGATGCCCACCAGGCGGTCCTCGACGATGTCGATGCGGCCGATCCCCTGGGCGCCGGCGCGGCGGTTCATCTGCTCGATGGCCTCCAGCGGGGTCACGGCCACCCCGTCGATGGCCACCGGGATGCCCTGGCGGAAGGAGATGGTCACCTCGTCGGGTGCCGGGGGGAACTCGGGGGAATCGGTGTAGCTGTACACGTCCTTGGTCGGGGCGTTCCAGATGTCCTCGAGGAAGCCGGTTTCTACCGCGCGGCCCCAGACGTTCTGGTCGATCGAGAACGGGTTGTTCTTGGTCGTTTCGATGGGCAGGTCGTTCTTCTCCGCGTATTCGATCGCCTTGTCGCGGGTCAGCGCCAGGTCACGGACCGGGGCGATGCACTTCAGTTCGGGGCCGATGGTCTGGATGCCGACCTCGAAGCGGACCTGGTCGTTGCCCTTGCCGGTGCAGCCATGGGCCACGGTGGTGGCCCCGAACTGCTTGGCGGCGGTGACCAGGTGCTTGACGATCACCGGGCGGGAGATCGCGGAAATCAGCGGGTAGTGGTCCTGGTAGAGGGCCCCGGTCTGCAGCGTGGGCATGCAGTATTCGTTGGCGAACTCGTCGCGGGCGTCGGCCACGTAGGCCTCGACCGCGCCGCAGCCCAGGGCGCGTTCACGCACCGTTTCCAGGGATTCGCCGCCTTGGCCCACGTCGACCGCGACGGCGATGACCTCGGCACCGGTGGCTTCAGCGATCCAACCGATGGCCACGGACGTATCCAGGCCGCCGGAGTAGGCCAGGACAATGCGTTCCTTCACGGGGTTTCTCCTCTGGGAATGGGGTTCGACACGTGGTCCGCGCCGATCAAGATCTGTTCTTATTCACAAGTCTACATAATTATGCACGCGATGCAATGCAGCCCCCACCGGCTGGCGGTAGGCTGGTGGGCATGACAGAGCCCGCCAACCAGCCAGTGCCAGAACTCAGCGACGAAGAACTTGCCTTCCTTCATTCCACCTTCGACCTTGCCCGTCAAGGGGAAGCGGCGAAGCTGTTGGCCCTCATCGGGGAGGGCCTGCCCGTTGACTTGACGAACCCCAAGGGCGACACCCTGCTGATCCTTGCCGCCTACAACGGGCATAACGACCTGGTGCGCGGCCTGGTCGAACTCGGCGCCACCGTGGACCGGCTCAACGACAAGGGCCAATCGGCGTTGACCTGCGCGGTGTTCCGACAGAATGCCGACCTCACCCGCTTCCTGCTGGAGTCCGGCGCTGACCCGAAACTGGGCCCCCAGAACGCCTGGGCCGTGACCGAGATGTTCGAACTGCCCGCCATGCGCGAAGTGCTCGAGAAGCATTCGCCCTCGGGCGGGTCAGACCAGCGCTGAGGCAGCACTTCTCCTACGATGGATGACGGCGCGGCGAACCGCGCCTACCCGCATCCATTCGCACCGGAGGAAATACCTGTTGTTGAAATCCCGTAGGAACCCTGCCCTCATCGTCCCTGCCGCAGCCATCCTGCTGCTGGGGCTGTCCAGTTGCGGGAGTTCGGTCCCCGACGCGTCGGAGATCTTCCCGAAGACCACCGAGGCCGTGAAGAACGCCGAGAGCGTCGCCATCAACGGTGACGTCGTCCAGGACGGCAAGGACCTGTCCATCGACATCTCCGGCACCCGTGACGGATCCAACTCCTTGGCCAAGGCCACCCAGGACCAGGGCAAAGTGACCATCCTGACCGTCGACGAGACCGCCTACCTCAAGGCCAATAAGGACTTCTGGAACGAGAACGCCGGCGAGGGTGCCGGAGAAATGCTCTCCAGCCTGGCCGGGGACAAGTGGATTTCCGTCGCCGACCCCGAGGAGTTCAATGAGTTCTCGGTCGGGTCCATGCTCGATTCACTGCTCGAGGAAGGCCCGGAGGACAGCGACCTGGAGGAGTACACGGATAAGTCTGTCGAGGAAGTCGACGGCCAGGAGGCGTATAAGTACGCCAACGGGGACAAGGCCTTCTGGGTTGCCTCGGAAGGGGAGCCCTACCTGCTGAAGGTCGAGGGCTTCTCGGATGAGAAGGATTCCGACGACGGCGGAGCCGTGACGTTCAGCGATTGGAACGACGTCGACGAGCATGAGGCCCCGTCCAAGGACGAGACCATGAGCATCCCGGGGCTCTAGGACGTCGGAGCCTCCCCGCCCACCCCGGGCCGGTCAGCACATGACCGGCCCGGGGTGGGCGTTACTGCGTGTTGGCCAGCTCCAGGAAACGGGCGGCGATCTCCTCGCCGCCCTGGGGGTCGCGCGTTATCAACATGACGGTGTCGTCCCCCGCGATCGTGCCCAGCACATCGGGCATGATCGAATGGTCGATCGACAAGGCCAGGAAGTTCGCCGCCCCCGGAGGGGTGCGCAGGATGACGATGTTCGCCGAGGCCTCGGCGGTGACGATCAACTCGGCGGAGAGCTTCGCCAGCCGCGCATCGAGGACTTCCTGGGTGACACCGGTCTGCGGCGACCGGTCCCCTCCTTCGGAGCGCAAGGCGTAGACGAGCCCGCCTTCCACCCCGCGGACCCTGATCGCCCCCAGTTCCACCAGGTCACGGGACAAGGTGGCCTGGGTGACCTGGACGCCGTCGGCCGCCAGCAGCGCCGCCAGTTCGGCCTGGGACCTGACCGACCCCGCCCCGAGGATGGCCTTGATCCGCGCTTGACGGGCAATTTTCGTGGTGGGCTGGACCCCCGGCTGCAGGCTCATCGTCGCGCCCCCTCCTCGAGGCTCGGGGCTGCTGCCAGCCCCGAGGAGGCCATCAGCCAGGCCATCAGGGCCTTCTGCGCATGCAACCGGTTTTCCGCCTCGTCCCACACCACCGATTGGTCGCCGTCGATGACCTCGGCCGCGATCTCGTATTCGCGGTAGGCCGGCAGGCAGTGCAGCACGATCGCCTCGGGTGCCGCCAACGCCATCGCGGCCTCGTCGACCCGGTAGCGGCCGAAGAGCTTCACGCGTTCGGCCTTCTCGTCTTCCTGCCCCATGGAGACCCAGGTGTCGGTGGCCACGACGTCGACACCGGAGAGCGCCTCGGACGGGTCGCTGGTGATCGTCACCGTCCCCCCGGTTTCGGCTCCACGGTCCCGGGCCGCGGCGACCACCGCCTCGTCGGGCAGATGGCCTGCGGGCCCGGCGATGCGTACGTGCATCCCCGCGGTCACCCCGGCCAGCAGATAGGAGTTGGCCATGTTGTTCGCCGCATCACCGAGGTAGGCCATGGAGAGTCCCGCTAGCTTTCCCTTATGCTCGCGGACGGTCAGCAGATCGGCCAGCAGCTGGCAGGGGTGGTATTCGTCGGAGAGCGAGTTGATCACCGGCACCCGGCTATGGGTTGCCATCTCCTCCAGCCCCGCTTGGGCGTAGGTGCGCCAGACGATCGTGGAGACCATGCGCCCGAGCACCCGCGCCGAGTCGGCGATCGATTCCTTATGGCCCAATTGGGATTCACCGGGGTTGATGATCAGCGGCTGGCCACCGAGTTCGGCAACCCCTGCGGCAAAGGAGACCCTGGTCCGGGTGGAGGTCTTGTCGAAGAAGACGGCAACGGTTTGCGGTCCGGCATAGGGGTGGTATCCGTACCGGTCGGCCTTCATGGCCGCGGCCAGGTCCAGGACCTCGGTCTGTTCGGCCTGGGTGAGGTCGGTATCGACCAGGAAATGACGAATGGTTGCGGTGCTCACTTAGTTCTCCTGTGCGATGGCGGTGGCGTAGAGCCCGGGCAGGGCGTCGACGAAGCCCCTGAGCTGTTCCATGGTGATGATCAACGGCGGGGCCAGCCGCAGCGTGGCCGGGCCGGTGGAGTTGATGATGAACCCCGCCTCGAGTCCTGCCCGCACGACGGCGGGAGCCACCTCGGTGGCCAGATCGAAGCCCACCAGCAGACCGTGGGCTCGCACCGCGGTGACGCAGTCCAGCTCCTGCAGGGCCTCGGCTAGGGCGGCCGAGGTGTCGCGGACGTGGGCCAGCACGTCCTGGCCTTCCAGGACGTGCAAGGTCGCCAGCGCGGACGCCGTGGCTGCGGGGTTCCCGCCGAAGGTGGTGCCGTGTTGGCCCGGACCCAACAAGGAGGAAACGGGCTCGCCGAAGGTGATCAGCGCCCCGATCGGGAATCCGCCGCCCAGCCCCTTGGCCAGGGTGATCGCGTCGGGGATGATCTCCTCCGAGGCGAACCAGACCCCGGTCCGCCCGATGCCGGTCTGGACCTCGTCGATGATGAGCAGGGCCCCGGCCTCCTCGGTGATCCTCCTGGCCGCCTGCAGGTAGCCCTCGGGGTATCCGCGGACTCCGGCCTCGCCCTGGACGGGTTCGATGAAGACCGCGGCCACGGTCTCATCCACGGCGGCCCGCAGTGCCGCCGCGTCTCCGGCCGGCACCCATTCCACCCCGCCGGGCAACGGTTCGAAGGGCTCGCGGTAAGCCTGCTTCCAGGTCAGTGCCAGCGCGCCCATGGAGCGGCCGTGGAAGGCGTTCTCCAGGGCGATGATCCGCGTCCTGGCGGTTCCGCTGCCCGCCCCGTCGTTACGCCGGGCCAGTTTGAAGGCCGCCTCGTTGGCCTCGGTCCCCGAGTTGGCGAAGAAGACCTTCGACCCGTGGGGGGCCCGGGCGAGGGAGAGTAGTTTTTCCGCCAGGGCGATCTGGGTGGGACTGGTGAAGAAGTTCGACACGTGTCCCAGGGTGGCCAGCTGGCTGGAGACCACCGAGGTGAGGAACGGGTGGGCATGGCCCAGGGCGTTGACGGCGATGCCCCCGAGCAGATCGAGGTATTCACGCCCGTCGGCATCCCAGACCACGCAACCGGATCCGCGCACCAGGACCCGCTGGGGTGTCCCGAACACCCCCATCAGCGAGGCGTTGTAGCGGTCGGTCAGTTCGGTGGAGGCCAGCCCCTGCAGGGCCTCCAGTTCACCGGTCTGCCCCAGCGGGGAGGCCGTGTGGCGCCCGGAGGTCCGCTTCGGGCTGGATTTCTGGGGGTTCTGGCTCACGGTTCCTCCTCGGGAACGACCTGGGTGCCGACGCCTGCCGAGGTGAAGACCTCCAACAGCATCGAATGGGGTTGGCGTCCATCAACGATATGGGCGCGTTCGACGCCGTCATCGACCGCCTTCAGGCAGGCCTCCATCTTGGGGATCATGCCCGATTCCAGACGCGGCATCATCCGGCGCAATTCCGCGACGGTCAGCGAGGAGACCAATGAGGACCGGTCGGGCCAGTCCGAGTAGAGTCCCTCCACGTCGGTGAGGATGACCAGCTTGGAGGCTCCCAGGGCCGAGGCCACTGCGGCGGCGGCGGTATCGGCGTTGACGTTGAGGACCTGCCCGGTGGGTTCGCCGTCGTCGTCGACCTCGGGGGCGATGGTGGAGATCACCGGGATGCGGCCGGCGCCGAGCAGGTCGACCAGGGCGCGCGGTTCGACCCCGGTCACCTCCCCGACCAGCCCCAGGTCCACCGATTCCCCGTCGATGACGGTCCCGGTCCGGACGGCCTGCAGCAGGCCGCCGTCCTCCCCGGAGAGTCCGACGGCGTAGGGGCCGTGGGAGTTGACCAGCCCGACCAGTTCGCGGCCGACCTGCCCGGTCAGCACCATGCGCACCACGTCCATGGCCTCGGGGGTGGTCACCCGCAGTCCGCCGCGGAATTCGGAGTCGATGCCCAGTCGTTCGAGCATCGAGCTGATCTGCGGCCCGCCCCCGTGGACGACGACGGGGTGGATGCCGGCATGGTGCAGGAAGACGATGTCTTCGGCGAAGGCCCGGCGCAGCTCGTCGTTGACCATGGCGTTCCCGCCGTATTTGATGACCATCGTGCTGCCGGCGAAGTGCTGGATCCAGGGCAGTGCCTCGATCAACGCCTCGGCCTTGCGGTGGGCTGTGTCCCAGGCGTCGCCGGTCAGTGTGCCCTCGGGGCCGTTCGGGGTGTCGGTGTTCATGCGCGGCGGTCCTAGCTGGAGTAGGCGGAGTTCTCGTGGACGTAGTCGTGGGTGAGGTCGTTGGTCCAGATCGTCGCCTCGGCCTCGCCGGCATGCAGATCGATCTCCACCAGCACCTTCCGGCCGGCCAGGTCCACGAGCGAGCGGTCTTCGCCGATGCCTCCGGCGCGGCAGACCTGGACGCCGTTGATGGCGACGTCGAGCTCGTCGGGGTCGAAGGCCGCGGCGGTGGTCCCCACGGCGGAGAGCACCCGACCCCAGTTGGGGTCCTGGCCGAATATCGCGGTCTTGAACAGGTTGGAGCGCGCCACGGAACGGGAGACCTCTTCGGCGTCGTCCTCGCTGGCGGCGTTGAAGGACCGGATGCTGATTTCGTGGGCGGCGCCCTCGGCGTCGGCGATGAGCTGATGGGCCAGGTCGGTGCACACCCCGGTGAGCCCGTCGGTGAATTCGGCGAGATCGGGCCGGATTCCCGAGGCCCCGGAGGCCAGCAGCAGGACCGTGTCGTTGGTGGACATGCAGCCATCGGAATCCGCCCGGTCGAAACTGACCCGGGTGGCGGCGCGCAGGGCGGCATCGAGTTCGGGGGCCTCGAGTGCGGCATCGGTGGTGATGACCACCAGCATCGTGGCCAGCCCCGGGGCCAGCATGCCGGCCCCCTTGGCCATGCCGCCGATGGCGTATCCGGCGCAGGAGAAACCCGCCTGTTTGGGGACCGAGTCGGTGGTCATGATCGCGGTGGCGGCATCGGCCCCGCCGTCGGGCCCGGATCCTGCCTCCAGGGCCGCGCAGGCGGTGCCGATGCCTGCGGTGATCTTGTCCATCGGTAGTTGTTCGCCGATCAGCCCCGTGGAGCAGACCAGCAGGTCCCCGGCGTCGACCCCGAGCGCGTCGGCGGTGGCCTCAGCGGTGGCCCGGGTGTTGGCGTGGCCTTCGGCGCCGGTGCAGGCATTGGCTCCCCCGGAGTTCAGGATCACCGCCTCGGCCCGGCCGTCGGCGATCACCTTCCGGGACCAGTGGATGGGGGCCGCCGCCACCCGGTTGGTGGTGAAGACCGCTGCGGCGTTCTTGGCCGGCCCGTCATTGACCACCAGGGCCAGGTCGGGGGTGCCCGAGGCCTTCAGGCCGGCGGTGATGCCGACGGCACGGAATCCCGCGGCGGCGGTGACCCCCTGCGGGGTGTGGTGCTCAGGGGCGTGGTTCACGGGGCTATCCCTTCCATTTCGAGTCCCCGGGTTTCGGGCAGACCCAGGGAGAGGTTCATCGATTGCACGGCCCCACCGGCGGTCCCCTTGGTGAGGTTGTCGATGGCGCAGACCACGATGACGCGGCCCGCATGGTCGTCGAAGGCCAGCTGCAGCTGGGCGTGGTTGGAGGCCTGCACGGCCTTGGTCGTGGGCCACTGGCCTTCGGGCAGCAGGTGCACGAAGGGTTCATCCGCGTAGGCGGTGGCCCAGGCGGCCCGCAGGGCGGCGGCTTCGACGCCGGGTTTGACCCGTGCGGTGGCCGTGGCCAGGATGCCGCGGGCCATCGGAGCCAGGGTCGGGGTGAAGGAGACGGTGACCGGTTCGCCGGCCGCGGCGCTGAACCCCTGTTCCATTTCCGGGGTGTGCCGGTGCATCCCGCCCACCCCGTAGGGGCTCATGCCGCCGATGACCTCGGAGCCCAGCAGGTGGGGCTTCATCGATTTGCCGGCCCCCGAGGTGCCCGAGGCCGAGACGATGACGACGTCGTCCGTCTCCAGCAGACCCGCGGTGAAACCGGGGACCAGGGCCAGTTGGGCCGAGGTCGGGTAGCACCCGGGGACGGCGATGCGGGTGGCCCCGCGCAGCTTCTCGCGGTGCCCGGGCATTTCGGGCAATCCGTAGGGCCAGTGTCCTGCGTGCTCCCCGCCGTAGTACTTCTCCCAGGCCTGGGGCGAGGAGAGCCGGTGGTCCGCCCCGGCGTCGATGACCACGGTGTCTTCGGGCAGCTCGGCGGCCAGGGCGGCGCTGGCCCCGTGCGGCAGGGCCAGGAAGACGACGTCGTGCCCGGCGAGGTTCTCCGCGGTCGTGTCCACCAGAATGCGGTCGGCGAGCGCATGCAGGTGCGGTTGCAAGCTGCCCAGTCGCTGCCCGGCATTGCTATGGGCGGTGATGGCCCCGATCGTGACGTCGGGGTGCTGCGCCAGCAGGCGCAGGACCTCTCCGCCGGCATATCCACTGGCCCCGGAAACGGCTACCGAAATACTCATGGCCCCAGCCTACAACGCTCTTATGCACCATGGCTAATAATTATTCATACATCGGGGTCATCTTCGCCCTCCGCCAAGCACCCGGCGCCCGGACCACCTAGGCTGGGCAGACCATCACGAACGAAGGAGTCTTCCCATGCCCCACGCACTACGGATCCCCCAGGCAGGCGGCCCCGAGGTCTTCGAACTGGTGGACGTCGAACGCCCCGCCCCCGGACCCGGCCAGCTGTTGGTCCGTCTGGCCGCCGTGGGAGTGAACTTCATTGAAACCTACCAGCGTTCGGGGGTCTACCCGGTCCAGTACCCGTTCGTCCCCGGCACCGAGGGCTCCGGCACCGTGGAGGCCGTCGGCGAGGGGGTCACCGACCATGCCGTCGGGGACCGGGTCGCCACCTCCGAGGGGACCGGAAGCTACGCCGAGTACATGCTGGTGGACGCCGAGAAGGCCTTCCCGGTCCCCGAGGGGGTCTCCGACGAGGTGGCCGGGGCACTCCCGCTGCAGGGCTTCACCGCCCACTACCTGATCAACAACAGCTTCAAGGTCGGCCCCGGGGACACCGTGCTGACCTATGCCGGCGCCGGCGGGGTCGGCCAACTGCTGATCCAGCTGCTCAAGCTGCGCGGAGCCACGGTCATCACCACCACGTCGACGGAGGAAAAGGCCGAATTGGCCCGGGCCGCCGGAGCCGACCACGTGCTCTCCTACGCCGAGGTCCCCGACCGCGTGCGGGAGCTCACCGACGGCCGCGGCGTCGACGTGGTCTACGACGGCATCGGCAAGGACACCTTCGAGGGTTCGCTGGCCTCCCTGCGCATCCGCGGCACCCTGGTGCTCTTCGGCGGCGCCTCCGGACAGGTCCCTCCCTTTGACCTGCAGCGGCTGAACTCCCACGGTTCGTTGACCGTCACCCGGCCCAAGCTCTCCGATTTCCTCCTGGACGGCCCCGAGCGCCGGTGGCGGGCCCAGGAGATGTTCTCCCTGGTGGCCGAGGGGACGCTGAAGGTGGCCATCGGCGCCCGGTTCCCGCTGGAGCAGGCCGGGCAGGCCCATACGGCCTTGGCCTCACGGGCCACGACCGGCAAGGTGATCCTGCTGCCGGATTCCAGCAACGCCAACGCCTGATCCACATACGCAGGAGGAACATGACACGGCACGACGACGAGGCACCGGGCCCCCAGCGGTGGCGCCCGGTGGTGGCGGCCCTGGCCAATGCCGAGCAGCGCCTGCTGCTGGCCGAGGTCATCATCGCCGAGGCCGCCCGGGAGGGAACCGTGGTTTCGGATGCCCGGCGGAGCAAGGGCCTGGACCGGCTGGCCGGCTCCGGGGTGCTGGCCGGAACGGACGGCGACTGGAGGGTCGACGCCGCCGGACTGCGCAGCCTGCTCTCGACGCCGACGCCGACGCGTTCCGGGGCCACCGGGGACGAGGTCCTGGACCGTTTCGTGGACGACGGGCGCATCCACACCTATCCGGCCAAACCCGGACCACGCCGCCGGCTGCTGGGCTGGGCCGCACTCCGGGCACTGGCCCCCGAGGAGGTCCTCACCGAGGGTGAGCTGAACCGCCGGTTGGAGGCGTTGACCTCCGATGTGGTCACGCTGCGCCGCTACCTGGTGGACGCGGGTCTGCTCACCCGTTCCCTCGATGGATCGGCCTACCGGCGGGCCGCCGGGGAGCAGACCGGGCAGGAGCCGTCCGGGCAGGATTCTCTCAGCAGGGGCTGACACCCCCGGAGGCCGTCCCCCCGGACGACGGCGGGCCGGAACCCCTGCTGGGAGGTTCCGGCCCCGTCGTCATGCTGCGGGCTGGTTCAGCGCTGGACGGCACCGAACTTCTCGGCGGCCGCGGCCACGGCCGCCGCCCTCGAGGCCGAGGCCTCGTCGGCGGTCAACGTCCGGTCCTCGGCGCGGAAGCGCAAACCGAAGGCCAACGATTTCTTGCCTTCCTCGATCCCCGGGCCCTGGTATGCGTCGAACAGGGCGACGTCCTCCAGGAGTTCCCCCGCTCCCAGGCGCAGGGTTTCCAACACGTCCCCGGCGACCACGTCGCGATCCACGACCAGGGCCACGTCCTGCGTGGACAAGGGGTAGGTCGAGATGGCCCGGGCGACGACCAGGTCCGCGGCCGCCGCGAACAGCGTGTCGGCATCGAGTTCCATCGCCACCGTGCGGGCCGGTAGACCGGAGGAGGCGAGCAACCGGGGATGCAGTTCCCCGGCGATGCCGACGTATTCGCCGGTGCGCAACGACAGCCGGGCCGTACGCCCCGGGTGGAACGCCTGATGCGTCCCCTGGGACACCACCAGTTCGACCCCCAGGATGTCTGCCACCAGTCGGGCCACATCCAGGGCCGAGGCCCAGTCGTGGGCCCGTGGCTCCACCCCGACGCCGGGGGCCGCATCGTTGCCGAACAACACGGCGCCGATATGCTGCGGCTGTTCGGGCAGACCGTCATCCAGTGCGTCCAGGACGTCGTCGGCGGGGCGTTCACCCAGCGGCGGGATCGTCGCGGTGCCCAGCGTTTCACCGGGCAGGTAGACCAACCCGGCCTCGTAGAGGGCCAGATCGCGGAAGCCCCTGGAGTGGTTCCGACGCGCGGTCTCCAGCAGTCCGGGCAGGATGCTGGTGCGCAGGAACCCGAACTCGGTGGAGATCGGGTTGGCCAGCTTCACCGCCGCGACCTCGGTGCCGGCCGTTGCCGCGCCGAAGGTCTGGTTCTGCGCCAGGGACACGAACGGATAGCTCAGCACCTCGGTCAGTCCGGCGTCGGCGAGGCCCTGGAGCACCCGGCGGCGTTGCTGCTGGGTCCGGGTCAGGCCGCGCCCGGGGGGAGCCACCGGAAGGGTCGAGGGGATCTCCTCGTAGCCGACCAGCCGGGCGATCTCCTCCACGAGGTCCTCGCGGATGCGCAGATCGGGCCGCCAGGACGGTGCGGTGACCCGCAGCCCCGCGGTGGTCTGCTCCACGGTTGCACCCAGATCCCTCAGCGTTCCGGTGACCTGTTCGGGGGTGTAGTCGACGCCGATCAGCTTCGAGGCGAAGTCCTCGGGCAGATCGATGATGCGTGGTTCGGGCCGGGCGCCCTCGTCGGTCGCGGTGTCCTCGGCGGTTCCGCCGGCCAGTTCAACCAGGAGTTCGACGGCGCGTTGGGCGGCTTCGTCGGCCACTTCCCAGTCGACTCCGCGCTCGAAGCGTTTGGAGGCCTCGGAGGGTAGCCTGTGCCGGCGACGGGATCTGGCCACGGCCACCGGGCTGAAGTGGGCGGCTTCGATGAGCACGTTGGCCGTGGACGTCGAGACCTCGGTCTCGGTGCCTCCCATGACCCCGGCGATGCCGATGGCTCCCCGGTCGTCGGCGATCACCACGTCCTGGGGGTCCAGCTCCCGCTGCTTGTCGTCGAGCGTCCTCAGGCGCTCCCCCGCCGTGGCACGACGCACCACGATGTCCCCGCGCAGGACGTCGGCATCATAGAAGTGCAGCGGCTGGCCCAGTTCGAGCATCACGTAGTTGGAGATGTCCACGATCAGTGAAATCGTCCGCATTCCGGCCAGGGTCAGCCGCGAGGCCATCCAGGGAGGGGTCGGCCTCGAGGCGTCCACCCCGGTGACGGTCCGGGCCACGAACCGGTCGCAGCCGGGGGCCGCGTAGGCTCCTGCATCGTCGGCGATCCGTACCGGGTATCCGGGTCCGGTCGCGGCGGGGACGGTGACCCCCGCCGCCGGGTCGGTGAAGGTGGTGTGCGTGGCGTGGGCGTATTCGCGGGCGACGCCGCGGATCGAGAAGCAGTAGCTGCGGTCCGGGGTGACGTTGATTTCCGCCGCCTGGTCGTACAGGCCCAACAGCTCCATGGCATCGGAGCCGATCTCGGGGTCCAGCCCCAGGCGCGAGAGCACGATGATCCCGTCGTGGTCATCACCGATGCCCAGTTCGCGGGAGGAGGCGATCATCCCTGCCGAGACATGACCGTAGGTCTTGCGGGCACTGATGGCGAAGTCGCCGGGCAGCACGGCCCCGGGAAGGGTGACCACGACCTTGTCGCCTTCGACGAAGTTGTGCGCACCGCAGACGATGCCCTGCACGCCCGAGGGGTCGATCCCGTCGTGGGTGAGGTCCTGGGTGGCCCCTTCGGGCACCACGCGGACCTGGCACCAGTTGATGGTCTTGCCGTTCGTCTGGGGTTCCTTGACCAACGATTCGACCCGGCCCACGACGATGGGACCCGAGATGGAGTCGGTGGGACGGTGGACGTCCTCCTCCTCCAAGCCGACCCGCACGAGGTCGGCCATGACGTCTTCGGCCGTGGCGTCGGCCGGTACCTGCGCGTATTCGCGCAACCAGGAAAGGGGTATGCGCATGATTAGATCTCCATCCCGAAGTGTTCGCTGAAGCGGATGTCGCCCTCGATCATGTCGCGCATGTCCGGGACGTCGTTACGGAACATGAGCGTGCGTTCGATGCCCATGCCGAAGGCGAAGCCCGAGTATTCCTCGGGGTCGATGCCGGCGGCGCGCAACACATTGGGGTGCACCATCCCGCAGCCACCCCATTCGATCCAGGCCGGCCCTCCCTTGGCCCCGGGGTGGAAGATGTCCAGCTCGGCGGAGGGCTCGGTGAAGGGGAAGAAGTTCGGGCGCAGCCGGATCGCGGCATCGGGGCCGAACATCTGCCGGGCGAAGTGTTCCAAGGTGCCGCGCAGATCGGCCATGGTCAGGCCCTTGTCCACGGCCAGGCCCTCGAACTGGTGGAAGACCGGGGTATGGGTGGCGTCGAGCTCGTCGGTGCGGAACGTCTTGCCCGGGCACAGCACATAGACGGGCAGATCGCGCTCGAGCATCGAGCGGATCTGCACCGGCGAGGTGTGGGTACGCATCACCAGGTGGGACTCGGCGGGTTCGATGAAGAAGGTGTCCTGCATGTCGCGGGCCGGATGGTCCGGGGCAAAGTTCAGGGCGTCGAAGTTGAACCATTCCGATTCGACCTCGGGGCCCTCGGCGATCTCCCAGCCCATGCCCACGAAGATATCGCCGACCCGTTCCTGCAGGGTGGACAGCGGGTGCCGGGCCCCGGCACGACGGCGGTGCGCCGCCGCGGTGACGTCCACGGCCTCCTCGATGAGGATCCGTGCGGCGTCCTCCTCCTCCAGGACCGTGGTGCGTGCGGCCAGGGCCTTGTTGACGCGGCCACGGGCCCCGCCCATCAGCTTGCCGGCTGTCGCCTTCTCGGTCTTGTCCAGCCGGCCGATTTCGCGGTTGGCCAGGGCCAGCGGGGACTTCTCTCCGCTATGGGCCAGCCGGGCCTGCTTGAGCATTTCGAGATCGGTGGCCGCCTCGATGGCCGACAGGGCGGCGTCGACGGCAGCCTGGACTGCCGCCTCGTCGGTGGGATGCGGAACCGACGGTGCGGTTCCTCCGGGTCCACCGTTCGGTGGCGTGGCTTCAGACATGGCAGATGTACGGCCCTTTTCACGGTTGGGGTGGTCCTGTTTCCGGATCCCAGTCTAGTAGTTCGCCCCCGGGCTCCCGAACCCGCGCGCGGACATTGCGCCCGCCGCGGCGTCGTTCCATATGTCCCGCCTTGTGATCGCGTCCACTCCCCGGCCATAATGACCACCATGCATGTAGCCCGGCGCTTGACGCTGACGACCGTCCTGTCCACGCTCGCCCTGGGAAGCCTCTCCGCATGCTCATCCCCGGTGCCCGATCCCGATCCGGTCGCCCAATCCGTGGCCCAGGCCCTGGAGACCTTCGATTTCTCTTCCGTGCCGCTGAAGAATGCCGACCCTGCCACGGTTTCCGAGGACCTGGCCACCGCCTTCGACTCCATGAAGGACCTGAAGCACCGCACCACGGTGGACTCGGTCGAGCGGCCCGAGGACGAGGACGAGGACTCCCCCACGGCGACCGCCACCTTCACGACGGTCTGGGACGTGGATGACACCAAGACCGACTGGGAATACTCCACCAGCGCACAACTGGCCTACGACCAGGAGGCGGAGGCCTGGCAGGTCGACTACGACCAGGAGGAACTCACGGGGCTGGAACCGGGCCACCATGTGGCGTTGCGGACCAAGGCCTCCGAACGCGGGCAGATCCGCAGCACCGATAAGCAGGCACTGGTCAAGGACCGCCCGGTGGTCCACCTGGGCCTCGACAAGACGCGGCTGGAGGACGGCGAGGCAGGGGGCGCGGCAAAGAAGCTCGCGAAGCTCGCCGACGTGGACGTGTCCGACTACGTCGCCCGGGTCAAGGCCGCCGGGGACCAGGCGTTCGTCGAAGCCATCACGCTGCGCGACAACTCCAAGCGCGAGGTCACCGACGCCCAGGTCGAAGCCATCCCCGGCGGCCGGGCCATCACCGGCAGCGAGCCGTTGGCCCTGACCCGGACCTTCGCCCGACCGATCCTGGGCACCGTCGGGCAGGCCACCGCCGAAATCATCAAGGAATCCGAGGGCAAGACCAAGGCCGGGGACGTCGTGGGGCTCTCGGGGCTTCAAGCCCAATACGACGATCGGCTCTCCGGCACGGCGGGCCTGACCATCGCCAGTTACGATCCCTCCGGCCAACAGGTGGAAGAGCTCTTCGAGCGCGACCCGAAGAACGGCAAGGACCTGACCGTGACGCTGGACTCGGCCCAGCAGAAGCTGGCCGAGAAGCTACTCAAACAGGTCGACCCCACCTCGGCCCTGGTCGCCATCCGCCCCTCCGACGGCTCCGTTCTGGCCGCCGCCTCCGGCCCGGCGGAGCAGGGGATGAACACGGCGATGCTCGGCAAATATGCCCCCGGGTCCACCTTCAAGGTGGTCACCGCCCTGGCCATGCTCCGCGATGGGAAGACCCCGTCCAGCAAGGTCAAATGCCCGAAGACCACCACCATCAAGGGCAAGGAGTTCAAGAACTTCGACGCCTACCCCGCCGGCAAGCTCGGGACCATCCCGCTGTCGGAGGCCATCGCCCAGTCCTGCAACACCGTCTTCATCAACGGGGCTGCGGGCCTGAAGGCCAAGGACCTGACCACTGCCGGGGCCTCCCTGGGGCTCAACCCCTCCCCGTCGACCGGCGTCTCCTCGTTCCTGGGCTCCATCCCGGATGATTCGACGGGGACGACCCTGGCGGCCAATGGCATCGGCCAGGGTGTCGTGGAGACCTCCCCGTTGGGCATGGCCACCGTCGCCGCTTCCGTGGCCGCCGGCCAGACGGTCTCCCCGCATCTGGTGGAGTCCCCGAGCCCGGATGCCGCCAAGGATCCGGCGAAGAAACTGGAGTCGAAGGAGGCCGACGAGCTGCAGAAGATGATGGCCGGAACCGTCACCCATGGCACCCTGGTGGGCCTGCAGAAGGTCCCCGGGCCGAAGGTCTACGGCAAATCCGGCACGGCCGAGTACGACGCCGACGAGAATGCCCATGCCTGGGTCATCGCCGTCCAGGGTGATCTGGCCGTGGCGGCATTCGTCTCCGAAGGCATCGGTGGGGCCCAGACCGCTGGACCCCTCGTCGCTGATTTCCTCACCGGGGTGCAGAAGTCCGGTGGCGGCAACTGACCGGGCGCGTTGGCGCAGCGCGGCGAACTGGCTGAACCTGGCTACTCCGTGCGGGCTGCTGCTGGCCCGTGCCACGGGGTGCCGGGTGCGTTCGGGGCCTCGTGGCCTCTACCTCGCCCTCGGGTATCGGCTGGACCTGCCCGACGCCGCGGCCTTCACCGTGGGCAACGTCGTCCTCTGGCGGGAGGGCCTCGACGAGCCGGAGCGTTGTCCCGGACTCATCGTCCACGAGGAACGCCACGCCAGCCAATATGCCTGGTGCCTGGGACTGCCGTTCCTACCGCTCTACGCGGTGGCCGCCGGATATTCCTGGCTCCGCACCGGCGACCCCGCCTCCCGCAATGTCTTCGAACGGCAGGCCGGGCTGGCGGCTGGCGGCTACACGCAGCGCAGGAGCCGGCCGATCGGCGCCCTCCTGCCGCCGCTCAGGCGATGGTCCCGGCCCCGAGGCTGATATCCGCCGAGCCCTCCAGCGCCTCACGCACCACCAGGACCAGCGCCGTGGCCAGGGACTCGGGATCCACCCGGGCCACCGCCGGGAAGGGGACATGGACGAAGCCGCCACGGCGGGCCTGTCCCGAGGCCGCCAGCTCATGCATCAGCGTGTAGAAGATCTGGTTGCAGACGAAGGTGCCGGCACTCTGGGACACCTGGGCGGGGATCCCCTCCCGCTGCAACGCGGCCAGGGCCCGCTTGAGGGGCAGGGTCGTGAAATAGGCCGCAGGGGCCCCGGGAACGACGGGCACATCCACGGGTTGTTCCCCCGCGTTGTCGGGGATGCGGGCGTCGATCACGTTCAGGGCGACCCGTTCGAGCATGACGGCCCCGGCAGCGGCATTGAGCCCGGTGCAGACCACCAGTTCCGGACGGTGGTCCTGCAGGGCCCTGCGCAGGACTCCCGCGGCTTCGGAAAAGACACACGGAAGTTCGACGGCGGTGGCGGGGTGGCCGGATTCGGAGAGCAGTTCCGCGGCACGGCGTGAGGCGTCCCCCGACGGGTTCAGCGGATCCCCGCCAAAAGGTTCGAAACCGGTCAGCAGGATCATGGGCGCACGATGCCCTGACCGGATACCGTCCCGGGTAGGGCACCGTGTCGGGCCACGATCGCCTCGACGATCGGCAGATCCGCGGGAATCCACGGAACAACGTCCTTAAGGTCCCCATCGAGTTCCAGCCACCGCAGTTCGTCGTGGTCTTCCAGCGGTTCGGGGGTCCCGTCGGTGACGCAGGCGAGCCAGACGCGCATGGCCGCAGGTCCCGAGAGTTTCCAGCCCTGGTCGATCGGTCCCTCGATTTCGGCTCCGAGTTCCGCCTCGATGCCCAGTTCCTCGGCCAGTTCACGAAGCAGACCGGCCTGGCAGCCCTCCCCGGCTTCGACCTTGCCCCCGGGAAATTCCCAGAGCCCGGCCAAGGCGGGCGGACTGGTCCGGCGGGCCGCCAACAGCCGGGTCGGGGCCTGGAGCGAATCAACCAGTGCCGCGCCGACGATTTGTTTCAACGCATTCATTCAGCGACTCCTTCGTTGGTCCCGGGACCCCCGATGTCCTCGGTCGTCCGTTCGATGTCAGGTTCGAGGTAGATCAGTGTTGCGGCCGGCACCGAGGCGCGGATCCGCGCCTCGGTCGCATCGATGGCCCTGGCGATGTCTTCACCGGAACTGCCCTTGCGGATGCCGAACTTGGCGGCAACGAGGATCTCCTCAGGGCCCAGGTGCAGGGTCTTCAGGTGGATGATGTCGGTGCCGTCGGCGCGGATGGCCGCTTCGATCCCGGCGATGTCTTCACCGGTCGCCGACTCCCCCAGCAGCAGGGATTTGGTTTCCACGGCCAGGATGACCGCGATGCAGACCAGCAGCACCCCGATCATCGCGGTCCCGGCGGCGTCGAAGAGCCCATTGCCCGTCAGCAGGGTCAACCCCACCCCCAGCAGGGCGAAGAACAGGCCCACCAGTGCCCCCAGGTCCTCCAACAGGATCACCGGTAGTTCGGGGGCCTTGGCCCGGCGAACGAACTTCACCCACCCAGTGGTCCCGCGGACCTGGTTGGATTCGCGGATGGCCGTCCTGAAGGAGAGTCCTTCGGCGATGATCGCCCCGACGAGCACGGCGACCGGGACCCACCACCAGGGTCCTTCGATGCCATGGGGATCCTTGAACTTCTGGAAGGCCTCATAGAGGGCGAACAGCCCGCCGACGCTGAACAGGATGATGGAGACGATGAAGGCGTAGATATACCGCTCACGTCCGAACCCGAAGGGGTGTGCGGGGTTGGCTTCACGGGTGGACCTCTTCCCGCCAATCAGCAGCAGGACCTGGTTGCCCGAGTCCGCGACCGAGTGGATCGCCTCGGCCAGCATCGATGAGGACTGGGTGAGCAGCCAGGCGACGAACTTGAAGACGGCAATCGCCAGATTGGCTGCCAGCGCCGCGACGACGGCCTTGTTCCCACCGGATGCTGCCATGGTTACCGCCTCTGTCGGGGCGCGATGCGCGCCATTGGATATCCTTGCGTCACGGTACTACGTCGAGGGGCTCCTCCCGCCACGCCCGGACCGTGCCCTCAGGCGGATGGACCGGATCTCCGGTGCGCCCGCGCCGAGGCGTAGAGGCAGACGGTGGCCGCCGTGCCCACGTTCAATGATTCCGCGACCCCGTAGAGCGGTACCGCAACCCGGTGGCCCGCGGTCGTCAGTTCCTCCTCGTCCAGTCCCTGGGCTTCGTTGCCGAAGAGCCACGCGGTGGGTGCCTCCAGCTGAGGTCCCGCAACACTCCCGCTGCTGCCAGGTCCACCCAGGCGGCGCATCGTGCTCTGGTCCTGCAGCACGTCGAGGTCGGTATCCCCGTACCCGTCGGCGGCCAGAAGCTGCACCTGCGCCTCCTGCGCCGCAGCGGCCAGGGACGTGAACGACACCCCGGAGACGATCGGCACCTGGAAGATGGATCCGACGGTGGAGCGCACGGCCTTGGGGTTGTAGATGTCGACGCTTCCCCCGGTGAGCACGACTGCATCGGCCCCCGCTGCCACGGCGGCGCGGAGGATGGTGCCGGCGTTGCCGGGGTCCTGGACCCGGCACAATACGGCGACAAGCCGCGTCCCGGCGTCGAACACCTCATCGAGGCTGGTCTCGGCGATGCGGCAGACGGCCATGATCCCTTGCGGGGACACGGTGTCGGCCATGGCGGCCAGCACCTCGGGGCTCGCGGTGCGCAGCCTGACCCTGGTCCGCGGCCGCGCCAGATCCGGGTGTCGCTGGAGGGCTTCAGCGGTGGCGAAGACCTCCTGGACGATCCCGCGTTCGCCCCCGGCCACCATGGTGTCGTGGCGTTGCAGTGCCTCACGGACCGCTTGGGGTCCCTCGGCCAGGAAAGCAGCCTTCTTGGCACGGCCGGGCCGGGTGGCCAACCGGGCCACGTCGCGGACGCGTTCGGCCCGTGGGTTGGTCATTTCGATCTCAGCGTGGTGTTCGGCGCTCATGGGAAGAACCTTATCGGTGTCGGGCGCCGCAGCGCACAGGTGGTCCGGCCACCACTAGTGGTTAACGGCCGAGGGGACGGAATCCGCTTGGAATTCCGTCCCCTCGCACCATGCGGGCCGTGGCCCGCGGCGCAGTGTCCTACTTGGAGAACTGCTGGCGGGACTCGCCACCTGCCGGCTCGAAACCGGCGGCCTTGGCGGCCTCGACGGAGTTGAACCAGAACTCCGGCTGCGTCTGGTCGTACCAGGTCGAATCCGGCACGTGGTACTTCATCGACTGGTTGCCCTTGATGACGTAGCCCGCGGGGGCTTCCTCGCCTTCAACGGCCTTGACCATGCCTTCACCCTCGGTGGCCTTGGCGGCCTTCGGGGCGGCGGCCTTGGGGGCGGCAGCCTTCTTGGCGGCCGGAGCAGCCGGTGCCTTCGTGGCGGGCTTCTCGGCGGCCGGGGCGTTGACGTCGGCCGGGAGGGCCTCCTTGGCGACCTTGACCAGTGCGCCGAACGCGTTGGCGTCGGACACGGCGAGATCGGCGAGCATCCGGCGATCAACCTCGACCTCAGCGGCCTTCAAGCCCTGGATCAGACGGTTGTAGGTCAGGCCGTTCGCGCGGGAAGCAGCGTTGATGCGCTGGATCCAGAGGCGACGGAAGTCACCCTTGCGCTTGCGGCGGTGGCCGTAGCTGTAGACGAACGAGTGGAGCAGCTGCTCCTTGGCCTTGCGGTACAGGCGCGAACGCTGACCGCGGTAGCCCTTGGCCCGTTCGAGAACGACCCGACGCTTCTTGTGGGCGTTGACTGCCCGCTTCACACGTGCCACGTGTGTACTCCTTAATATCTTGTCCTCGGGATGCCTGCCTATCGGCGACCTGTCCGGGGGAACTCCATGGATGGATGGGAACTCGTGGTTCCCGGTGCGTGTGCTTAGAGGCCCAGCATCCGCTTGATGGTCTTGGTGTCCGCCTTGGCAACGATCCGTTCGCCCTTGAGCTGGCGCTTCAGGCTGGAAGGCTTGTGCTCCAGGTAGTGACGACGATTGGCCTGCTGGCGCATGATCTTGCCGCTACCGGTGAGCTTGAAGCGCTTCTTGGCGCCACTGTGGGTCTTGAACTTCGGCATATCCGCCGTTCTCCTTACGTGCTCCCGTTGCCCTATCGGACCGGGGATCTTTGAGGCTTCCTGTATGGGAAACCGTGGGTCAAGTGCTGCCCCCGACAGGGGCTGGCCACACCGGGCTATTTACCCGGACGAGGTTTCGGAGCCGCGGTGGGCTTCGGGGCCGGCTTCGGAGCCGCGCTGGGCTTCGGTGCCGGTTTCGGCGCAGGCTTCGGGGCCGGCTTGGCGGCCGGCTTCGGAGCTGCTGCGGGCTTCGCTGCAGCGGCCGGCTTGGCTGCCGCTGCCGGCTTCGCCGCGGTCGACGGCTTGCTGGCCGCCGCTGGCTTGGTCGCTTCCGCAGGCTTGGCGGCTTCCGCAGGCTTGGTGGCCGGTTCGGCCTCGGGGGTCTGCGGGGCTGCGGCTGCCTTGGCTTCTGCTTCCTTGGCTGCTGCGGCGTCGACCTTGGCCTTTTCGGCGTTATCCGCCTCGACCTGGGCCAGACGCGCCTGGAACTCGTCCGGAAGGTTGTCACCCAAGGACTGGGTCATGGCCGGCTGCTCGTCCGAGGTATCGACGCGGTCTTCCTTGGTCGCCTTGGACTTGGCCTTGTCGTTTTCACGCTGTGCCTGACGGCGGGCTTCGGCCTTGGCCTCTGCCTTGTTCTTCAGCGGTCCGACGACCATGACCATGTTGCGGCCGTCCTGACGCGGGCTCGACTCGACGACGCCGACTTCGGCCACGTCTTCGGCGAACTTGTTCAGCAGGCGGATGCCCAGTTCGGGACGCTGCTGCTCACGACCACGGAACTGGATCATGGCCTTGACCTTGTCGCCAGCGCCGAGGAAGCGCAGGGCATGCCCGGTCTTCGTCTCGTAATCGTGCTTGTCGATCTTGAGGCGGAAGCGGACTTCCTTGAGGACCGTGTTGGTCTGGTTCTTGCGTGCCTCGCGTGCCTTCACCGCGGCTTCGTACTTGAATTTGCCGAAGTCCATCAGTTTGCACACGGGCGGCTTGGCCGTCGGCGCCACCTCGACCAGATCAAGGTCGGACTCCGCGGCCAGACGCAACGCGTCCTCGATGCGGACAATGCCCACCTGTTCGCCGTTGGGTCCAACCAGCCGCACCTCTGGGACGCGGATTCGATCGTTAATGCGTGGATCGCTGATGTGTCGCTCCTGCTTTTCGTAGTTCGAAGCCGCCAGCAACAAGAGAAGGCCTCCAGCTGCTGGGCAGATGGAGGCCTGGAAAATCGGTTCGGCTGCTCGCGCATGCCACGGAACCCGTGGTTCCGTCCCGAAGTGACCCGGCAACCTGAAGCGGTTACTGCGGGTGGGAGTAGGCCTCCACTTGCATACTCGTTTCGTTGTTCCCGACGGATCCTTCGCCCGGTGGGGCGGAATCCGCTGAGTCAGCAAAACCAGTCGGTCTGTGAAAAGCTTAGCAGCATGAGTACCCCTGAAACCAATCCGGACGCCACCTTCGGCGAGACCAACGAGGTTCGCGACATCGCTGAAGTAGCGGCCGTGGAAGTCATTACCACCGCAGCCGTGCACCTGATGAGCGCGGCAGCCGTGAAGTGCGGACTCGCCGAAGGCGAAGACGCGGAAGACCTGCAGGACCTGGATGAAGCCCGCAAGCTCATCACCGCACTGGCGGGTCTGATCACGGCAGCAGCACCCGAAGTCGGCTCCCAGCATGCCGGCCCGCTACGCGACGGCCTGCGCTCCTTGCAGCTGGCCTTCCGTGAGGCCTCCAACTACCCGGATGCCCCGGGACAGGGTCCCGGCGAGAAACTCACCGGGCCCGTGAACTAGGGCTTCGACCACCATTCCCCGGGAGGTCGCCACCCCGGTGGCGGCCTCCTTTTCGCTGCCCGGCCCGGGGGTCCCTGCCGCCGGGTGGCGTAGCCGTTCACGCGCGGGCCGGTGGTCCCTGGAGTCCGAGTTCCAACGAATCGACCCGGGCACCGAATTCCGGGTCGGCTCCCAGCGTGCGTTGCAGTCGCTCGACGGTGTCGGTGACGTCATCACGGGCCATCCCGGAACGCAGGGAGACCTCCACGCGCAGCTCCGGGCCCGGGCCTCCCCCGGCCATGACCGTCCCATCGGCGGTGCGCGAAGCAACGCCCCGGCCCGGGGCCGCGGTGATCCCGAGGATGGCGGGATCGGCGTCGGCCGCGGCCTGCAGCAGCGGCAGCAGGGTCTCGTCGGCGTAGCTGGGGGTCCACACCTGCTGTTGGGCCAGCGCCCACATCGCGGGCCGTCGCAGGACGAAGGTGGCCTCTGCCGCGGGGTCGATCACGAGGAGCTGGGCCTTTTCGGCCACGGCGGACAAGGCGGCCCGCGGAGCGTAGACGGCCACGGGGCGTGCTTGCCCGTGCCAGGCCTGCAACCGGTCGACACTGCTGAACACCGGCAGGGCGGGGCGGCCGTCAGGGGCGGTGATGGTCACCAGCGCCATATCGGCTTCCTTGTCTTCGGTGAATCCGTGGTCCCCGAGGCCCCCTTCGGCCAGGGTCGCGACCACGGGCACGAACACCCTGGCGTGGGCCAACGCCTCGTGGACCATTTGTTCGGTACCGGAGCCGGCCTTCAGCGCGGTGATGGCTTCGAGGTAGCCGGGGTCGGCCGTGCCGTCGTCATCATCGAAGTGGTGCAGCGGGTTTCCCCCGCCCGACAGATCCCGTCCGGCCCAGGATTGGCCGGCGGAGTCGGTGGCTTCTCCGGCGCGGAGCAGGGCGGCCTCGATATGTCCTGGCAGGTGGCGGCCGATCGGCTGGTCCGTGGGAGCTTTCCCGCGGGGTGTTCCGGCGGCCGCGTTGGATGCGCCGTCGGTCATCGCTACCGCCGGCCGGCGACGTCGAGGGCCTGGGGCAGGGTGAACTGCCCGGAATACAGGGCCTTGCCCACGATTGCGCCCTCGACCCCGTCGGGCACCAAGGCACGTAGTTCGCGCAGGTCATCGAGGCTGGAGATCCCGCCGGAGGCGATCACGGGTCGACTGGTTCGGGTGCACATTTCACGCAGCAGGTCCACGTTCGGACCGCGCAGTGTTCCGTCCTTGGTCACATCGGTCACGACGTAGCGGGCGCATCCGGCGTCTTCGAGCCGGGCCAGCACGTCCCAGAGGTCTCCCCCTTCGCTGGTCCACCCGCGGCCGGCCAACGTGGTTCCCCGCACATCGAGTCCGACGGCGATCTTGTCTCCGTGCCGGGCGATGGCGCGGGCCGTCCAGTCGGGGGCTTCCAGGGCAGCGGTACCCAGGTTGACCCGGGCGGCGCCGAATTCCAGCGCCCGTTCCAAGGATTCGTCGTCCCGGATTCCGCCGGAGAGTTCGATCTTGATTCCCAGTTCACGGGAAATCCGGGCGACGGCCTGGGTGTTGTTCCCCCTCCCGAATGCGGCGTCCAGGTCCACCAGGTGCACCCACTCGGCGCCGTCTTGTTGCCAGGCCAGGGCCGCTTCAAGCGGGTCACCGTACCCGGTCTCGCTGCCGGCTTCGCCCTGGACGAGGCGGACGGCTTGCCCGTCGGCGATGTCCACCGCGGGCAGGAGTTCGAGGATGCTGTTGCTGGTCACGGGGATCTTCTCCGGTCTTCGTCGAATAGGTCGTGGGGGGTGGTACGCGGCGTCTTGCCGGGAGGGGAAGACTACTTCAGGGTCATGATGTAGGCGGAAAGCAGGGCCATCGCCGCCAGGACCCAGGTCGCGATGATCCAGGAGATATGGGCCTTTTGCTGACGCAGCGACAACGCACCACCGGCGAGGATGCCGCCGACCGCCATGAGGATGAGACTCCACATCAGGACAGGGTTCCCAACCAGTTGGATAGCAGTTTCGCCCCTGCTTCGCCTGACTTCTCCGGGTGGAACTGCACGGCCGACAACGGCCCGTTCTCCACGGCGGCGATGAAGGGGCCCCCGTGATCGGACCAGGTCACTGCCGGGGGGCTCATACGCGGTTGGGCCACCGGGAAATCCCAATGCTGGACCGCATAGGAGTGTACGAAGTAGAACCGCTCGTCCTCGAGACCGGCAAAGAGCCTGGACCCTTCGGCCGCCGTGACGGTGTTCCAGCCCATATGCGGGACCACCGGCGCCTTGAGCCGCTCGACGGTTCCGGGCCATTCCCCGAAACCGGCGGTCCGGATACCGTGTTCGACCCCCTCATCGAAGAAGACCTGGTGGCCGACGCAGATCCCCAGGACCGGACGGCCCCCGGCGATCCGGCGCCCGATCAACGGTCCTGCCCCGACCTCGCCGAGGGCCTTCATCACGCTGGCGAAGGCGCCGACTCCTGGAACGACGAGACCATCGGCCCCACGAATGTCATCCGGTTTGTTGCTCAGGGTGACTTCGGCTCCGACGTGTTCGAGCGCGCGGACCGCGGAACGGATGTTGCCCGATCCGTAATCCAGCACGGTGATCCGGGGCCCGGCCATCTACAGGGCACCCTTCGTGGAGGGGATCATCCCGGCGTTGCGGGGGTCTGGTTCCACGGCCTGGCGCAAGGCGCGGGCGAAGGCCTTGAACTGCGCTTCGACGATGTGGTGCGGGTCCCTGCCGCACACCAGTCGCATGTGCAGGCAGATCTGTGCGTGCAGCGTGATCGATTCGAAGACGTGGCGGGTGAGCGAGCCGGTGAAGTGCCCGCCGATCAAGTGGTATTCCTGACCTGCCGGCTCACCCCCGTGGACCAGATAGGGCCGTCCCGAGATGTCGACGACCGCGTGGGCCAGGGCCTCATCGAGCGGGACCGAAGCTTCGCCGAAGCGGCGGATCCCCGCCTTGTCGCCCAGGGCGGTGCGCAGGACCTCGCCGATGGTGATGGCCACGTCCTCCACCGTGTGGTGGGCGTCGATGTGGGTGTCGCCGGTCGCCTGGACCGTCAGGTCGATCAGCGAGTGCTTTGCCAGCGCCGTGAGCATGTGGTCGTAGAACGGGACGCTGGTGCTGATGTTCGCGACACCCGTGCCGTCCAGGTCGAGTTCGACGGTGACGGTGGACTCGCTGGTGGCACGCTCCATGCGGGCTCGGCGACCGCCGAGCAATTCTGCAGACATGGGTATTCCTTCGGTGTGGGTGGGGCGGGCGGCGACGGTGGCGGCCCGCAGGTTAAGTCTAGCTGTCGTGCCCGGAGCCGGTATCCGCGGCGGGGCTCAGGAGGCCCTCCAAGGCCTGGAGGAATGCGGTCGTCTCGGTCTCGGTTCCAGCGGTGACCCGCAGATGACCGGCGATGCCCACATCTCGGATGAGTACCCCGGCCTCGAGCAGACCCTGCCAGATGGCACGGGAATGCTCGAGCCCGCCGAAAAAGACGAAATTGGAGTCACTGACTGCCGGTTCCAACCCCAACCGGGTGAGTTCGCGGACGATCCTGTCGCGTTGGCCCTTGATGTCCTCGACCGTGGCCAGCAGCGCATCGACCTGTTTCAAGGCGGCATTGGCGGTGGCTTGGGTGACGGCCGAGAGGTGGTAAGGCAGACGGACCAGGCGCAGCGCATCGGCGATTTCCGGGGCCGCCGCGAGATAGCCCAGCCGGGCCCCGGCCAGCGCGAAGGCCTTGCTCATGGTCCGGGTGACGATCAGTCGTTCGCGGCCGGGCAGCAGTGTCAGCGCGGATCCGGTCCCGCTGAGTGCGAATTCGGCGTAGGCCTCATCGACGATGACGATCGCCTGGCTGGCACGCCCTGCCTCGTATACCGCTTCCACGACGTCCAGTCCCAGGGCGGTACCCGTCGGGTTGTTCGGCGAACAGAGGATCACGATATCCGGCGCCGCCTCCGTGACCTGGTCCGCTGCGGATCGCGCGCTGAGTCCGAAGTCACCGCTCCGCTCTCCGGCGAGGTAGGTGGTGTCGGTCCCGCTGGCCAGCAACGGGTACATCGAATACGTGGGCGGGAAGCTCATCACGGTGCGTCCCGGCCCTCCGAAGGCCTGGAGGATCTGCTGCAGGACCTCGTTGGATCCGTTGGCGGCCCACATGTTCGCCGCATCCAGCCCGTGTCCCAAATAGTCGGCGAGGCGTTCGCGGAGTTCGGTGAATTCACGATCCGGGTAACGGTTCAGGGACGCAGCGGCGGCACTGACCTCTTCGGAGATGGCCCGGCTTACTGCCTCGGGCAACGGATGGGTGTTCTCGTTGACGTTCAACAGGATGGGCACGTCCAGTTGCGGTGCGCCGTAGGGTTCGATGCCACGCAGGTTTTCACGCAGGGGCAATTTGGCCAGTCGTTCCAGCTGATCACTCACGACCCCATTCTATTGCCCGTGCCCCGCAGTCGGGAATCGGACCGGGTGACAGGGTCATAAAGCGGGCCTAATCACCCGTGGGGACGAAGATCTCCTGGCCCGGGACGAGGACCGATCCGTTCAGGTCGTTCATTTCCGTGATTTCCGCCATGACGTCACGGCGGTCGCGCTGCGGGGCGAACTCCTCGGCCAGCGCCCAGACCGTGTCGCCCTCCATGACGGAGACGGTCGTGGCTTCCACCGCGGTCGTATCCGATGCGTCCGAGGCCATGACCGGGGCGGTGAAGATGCCAGCGAGGACGAGCAGGGCGGTGGCTGCCAGCATGACCGGCAGGCCAATGAGGATGAAGCGCCCCCGGCGCGTCAGCTCCAGCCGGCCCCGAGGGGTGGAGGCACGGGTCGGGGCGGTGGTCGGAACGGAGTCCGCCTTGAGGGACACCGGGGCTGCGAGTGCGATCTGCGCCATGGTCTGACCTTCCTGTTGTCCGCCGAAGCGGGTTCTCGTTGCGGGTGTCGAACCCGATCTTCGAACTCATATTCGAACTTCTATCTCATTTTTAGCATCTATGTACGAAGATTGTCGAGACACGTTCGAATAAATCTTTGAATGAAGTCCGTGACTGCCCTAGAGTGGAAGCCATCGGCTGGATGGATGAGAGTCCACCAGTTGCATCCGACACATTGCGCACAGCCCCGGTACGCCGGCGATTAACCAGGACGGGATGGATCATGAGCTCAGCGGAGAATCCGGCGCCGAAGAAGGCACCGAAGGGGTTGACTGTCCGGCAGAGGCGGATCCTGGAAACCATCCAGGAGGCCGTGACCGCCAAGGGGTATCCGCCGTCCATGCGCGAAATCGGCGATACGGTCGGGCTGGCGAGCTTGTCCAGCGTCACCCACCAGCTCGCCCAGCTGGAGAAGCTCGGCTACATCCGGAGGGATCCACGCCGCCCCCGGGCCATGGAGATCCTGCGCCCGCTGGCCCCCGAGGTCACCGGGACCCCGGAGGCCTCGCAGCCGGCTCCCGCCCCGCGGGAACCGGAGCAGCTTCGGCCCCGGCTGACCGTGGTGGACTCGGATGATTCCGACGAGGTGGCCCGGGTTCCGCTGGTGGGCCGCATCGCCGCCGGTGGACCAATCCTGGCGGACCAGGCGGTCGAGGATGTCATGTCATTGCCACGCCAACTCGTCGGGCACGGTGAACTGTTCATGCTCAAGGTCAGCGGGGATTCGATGGTCGAGGCAGCCATCTGTGACGGGGACTGGGTCGTCGTCCGCCGTCAGCAACATGCGGAGAACGGCGATGTCGTCGCGGCGCTGCTCGATGACGAGGCCACGGTGAAGACCTTCAGGCAGCGCGACGGCCACACGTGGCTGCTGCCACAGAACCGCCAGTACGAGCCGATCCTGGGCGATCATGCCACCGTCATGGGCAAGGTCGTTTCGGTGATGCGTTCGATCTAGGCCGCGGTGTACTTCCAGGAGGGCCCGTCCGCGGACGGGCCCTCCTTTCATGTCTAGTCCTCGCTCGCCGCCAGACGCCTCAGCGACCCCAGCACGACGTCCTTGTCCGTGGTCGACCACATCGGGGGCAGCGACGCACGCAGGTAGTTTCCATAGCGTTCGGTGGCCAGCCGTGAATCCAAGACGGCCACCACGCCACGGTCCCCCGTGGAACGGATCAACCGGCCTGCCCCCTGGGCCAGACGGACTGCTGCATGGGAGGCGGAGACGGCCATGAAACCGTTGCCCCCATGTCGGGCAACGTCGCGGCTGCGTGCCGTGGACAGCGGGTCGTCGGGGCGTGGGAAAGGGATCCTGTCGATGACCACCACCCGGCATGACTGACCCGGCACGTCGACTCCCTGCCAGAGGGTCATGGTCCCGAACAGGCAGGTATCGCGTTCATCGGCGAACTGCCGGACCAACGTGGACATGCTCGACTCGCCCTGGCAGAGGATCTCCGGGTCCACCCGTGGCCGCAGCGCTTCGGCGGCCTCCTCGGCGGCCCGCCGGGAGGAGAACAATGCCAGTACTCCCCCGCCGGAGGCCCCGATCAGGTCGGCGAGCTCATCCAGGGCCTCGGTCGATACGTTTCGCGATGGTTTGGGCAGATGCCGCGCAACATAGAGCATCCCCTGCCGGGCATAGTCAAAGGGGCTACCGACATCGATGCCCGTCCACGCGGGAGCCCCCTCGCCGAGCAGCCCCAACAATCCGGCCACCGGTTCGAAGGCAGCACCTATGGCCAGGGTCGCGGAGGTCAGGACGACCGTGCGGCCGTCGAAGAGGCCCTCACGTAATTTGCCGGCCACCGACAGTGGAGCGACATTGATCGTCGCGGGGGCCGAGTCATCCGGGGCGCTGTAACCGGCCCCCGGGGTGAAGTTGCCTTGGCGGGATATCCAGACGACCTCGCGTTCATCGGCGGGTCCATCGAGGCGTTCGCACTGTTCCTGCAGATACATCAACTGCGAGCGGGCCATCTGGCGTCCGCCGTCAGCGGTTTCGCCATTCCCCGGTTTCGAGTCGGACAGGGCCGTACGCGCCGCTTCGCGCACGGCGGCGATGGCGGCGACCTGCTCTTCATTCAGCCCCTTGGGCAGCAGCCCGGTCGGCACTCCCTCCAGGGAGTCGGCCAGGGTCTTACCCGCCTGGTTGAGGGCTTCGACAGCGACGCCTTTGCAGTTTCTGCGGGTCGCGGTGGCCGCGGCGGCAACCAGCGCTGCCGAGATGGGGCGGGTCACCGAATTGGTGACCCGGTCCTGGAGTTCATGGGCCTCGTCGATGATCACCGTGTCGAATTCCGGCAGCACCGCCAATCCCTCGAACGCCGAGACGGCCAGCAAGGCGTGGTTGGTGATCACGATGTCGGCATCGCCGGCCTTCTTGCGGGCCAGTTCGCTGAAGCATTCCTCGGCCATCGGGCACCGCTGGGCACCGAGGCAGTCCATGGCACTGACGGAGACCTGCCGCCAGGCACGTTCGCTGACCCCCGGGACGAGATCGTCCCGGTCCCCCGATTCGGTTTCCTCGGCCCATTCGCGTACGCGAACGACTTCCTGGCCCAGTGCCGAAGTGGGCCCCGTGCCGGCGGTCAAGGGGCGGGCCGCCCCGTCATCGCCCAACGCGAAGAGCGCCCCTTCATCCTCGTCGGGGTAGCCGCCTCCCAGCTTGTACTTGCAGACATAGTTCGATCGCCCCTTGGCCAGGGCGACATCCAGGTGCCGCGGCAGCTCGTCATCCAGGTTCTCCAGGAGCCGGGGAACGTCCCGACCGACGATCTGGGCCTGCAGGGCCAAGGTCGCGGTGGAGACGACCACCGGTTTATCTGCTTCGAGGGCGTGGGCGATCGCCGGAACCAGATAGGCCAGCGATTTACCCGTCCCGGTGCCGGCCTGCACCAGGAGGTGCTTTCCGCTTTCGAAGGCCTCCACGACCTGTTTGGTCATCTCATGCTGTCCGGGCCTGCTTTCCCCGCCCATGCGTTCGACCGCCTGATCCAGGAGGGCGACCACCTCTTGTACTTCAGCCATGTACGACGAACTGCTCCAATTCCGCGGCGAGTGCACCGCGTACCTTCACGGACAGACGGGTCCCTTCATCCAGGTGCTCGGTCTCCAGGATCTCCGCGTCGGAGCCGTGCAGCCGGTGGACCAGATCACCACGGTCATAGGGAATCAGCAATTCCATGGCCACATCCGGACGGGGGATGGCTTCGCTGATCGCCGCAAGCAGTTCGGGGATCCCCCCGCCGGTCCGGGCAGAGACCACCACATGGTTCGGTTCGCGTTGACGAATGCGTTCGACGACGAACGGATCGGCGATATCGGCCTTGTTCAACACGATGATCTCTGCAATGTCCTGCGCGTCGACCTCGGTGAGGACCTCCCGGACCGCATGGATCTGGCCTTCGGGGTCGGGGTGGGAGGCATCGACCACGTGCAGGATCAGATCGGCGTCGGCGATTTCCTCGAGGGTCGAGCGGAAGGCCTCCACCAGTTGGGTGGGCAACGACCTGACGAATCCCACGGTATCGGCAATGGTGTACCCCAAGCCATCTTCGGTTTCCGTGCGCCGGACCGTGGGATCCAGCGTGGCGAACAGTGCGTTCTCCACCAGCGCCCCGGCGTCGGTCAAGCGGTTCAGCAGCGAGGACTTTCCCGCGTTCGTGTACCCGGCAATGGCCACCGCCGGAACGGCATTGCGTTTCCGGTTCGAGCGTTTGGCATCACGTGCCGGTTTCATGCCCTTGATCTCGCGACGGAGTTTGGCCATGCGGTCACGGATCCGTCGACGGTCCAATTCGATCTTGGTCTCGCCGGGGCCGCGTGATCCGATGCCACCGCCCGCGGTCCCGACCCGGCCACCGGCTTGGCGTGACATGGATTCGCCCCAGCCACGGAGGCGGGGAAGAAGGTATTCAAGCTGGGCCAGTTCGACCTGGGCCTTGCCCTCACGGCTCTGCGCATGTTGGGCGAAGATGTCCAGGATCAGCGAGGTCCTGTCGATGACCTTCACCCGGACGATGTCCTCCAACGCCCTGCGCTGGGATGGAGCCAGTTCGGAATCGACGACCACGGTATCGGCCCCGGTGCTGGCCACGACATCGCGCAGCTCCTGGGCCTTGCCCGAGCCCAGGAACGTGGCTGGATCCGGTTTCAAGCGGCGCTGGACCATGCCATCCAGGACTTCCGATCCCGCTGTTTCGGCCAAGGCGGCCAGTTCCCGCAGGGAGTTTTCCGCTTCCTGGGACGTTCCTTCGGTCCAGATTCCGGCGAGTACCACCCGTTCCAGCCGAAGCTGCCGGTTTTCGACCTCGGTGACGTCTTCCAGCTCGGTGGACAATCCGGCGACGCGGCGCAGCGCATGGCGTTCGGACAGATCGCGCTGGTCGCCATCGCTTGATGAGTGTCCGTCACCCTTGCCGTCCAAGGCCAGGGCTTTGCCGCCCAGCGGCGCCTGGGCGCGCCTGTCGTCAGCACGCTGGGGCGTGGCACGGTCGGTGGCATCGTCCGTGGCCAGAATACGGTCGATGACGGATTGGATCTCGTCCTCCGGGAGGTTTCGATCGTCCGGGTTGGGCTCGTTATGAGTGGTCATGTTCCCCTTTGAAAGGATTCGTACACCAATTCTAGTCCGGGTCACCGACAGGTGGCTGGTTTCCTCCACAGGCCGAAACCCGAGAGTGCCCGAACCGTGAGTGATTGGGATAACTCTATCACTGAAACCGTCGGGCCGGGAAGACCGGGATTCGCTTTGGCCTCACCCTGACGGTTAATCTTCAACCCATGGGTTCGGACCACTACTTCAGCGCACAACCGTCGACGCCATTCACCCGCAGGAGCGTCCGCGTGATGCTCGGCGGCACGGAACACGCCGTCAACACCGCCGGAGGCATCTTCAGCCCGGATGGAATCGACAAGGGAACCGCGGTCCTGCTGTCCGGGGTGCCCGCCCCGGCGGCGGAAGGCCACCTGCTCGACATCGGCTGCGGCTGGGGTCCGATCGCCTTGAGCATGGCTCTGGCTTCCCCCTCCGCCACCGTCCATGCCGTGGACGTCAACCAGCGCAGCCTGGAACTCACCCGCGAAAACGCGCAGGCCCTGTCCCTGGACAACGTGGTGGCCACGGCCCCCGAAGCCGTCGATGACGACCTGAGGTTCCAGACCATCTGGTCCAATCCCCCGATCCGGGTGGGCAAGGAAATCCTGCATGGGATCCTGCTCCACTGGTTGCCCCGGCTGGCTGTCGGCGGAACTGCCTGGTTGGTCGTCCAGAAGAACCTGGGCTCGGATTCACTGCAACAGTGGCTGGTTCGGGAACTCCCCACCGGGTTCATCGTCGATCGATACTCCAGCGCCAAGACCTTCCGCATCCTGAGGGTGCGCAACACCACGGATGCCTCCGGCGTGGGCACGACTCCCTCGAAGGACTAGACCAGGGTCCCCTCGGCCACCAGTACCGCAGGTCCCTCCAGGACCACATGCTCGCGGCCCTCGGGAGCCGTCACGAACCGTACGGAGACGGTCCCGCCGGGAACGTGCACGTCCCAGCGGCGTGCCGAGGCCCCACCGGCCCAGTGTCGGGTCGCCACGACGGCGGCGCAGGCGCCGGTGCCACACGACAGGGTCTCGCCCACACCGCGTTCATGGACGCGCATGCGGATGGTTCCGACACCGTCGTTGACCAGCGGATCCGACGGCAACACGAACTCCACATTCGTCCCGTGCTCGGGGAGGGGGTCGACCACCGGCATCCGGTGCAGATCCAGCTGGTCCAGCTCGGTCGCCTCGGAGAGCGCGACGACCGTATGCGGGTTGCCCATGTCCACGCTCAGGCCCGGGCGCGGGACCTCCAACGAGGCGTCCACGATGCTGTCCAGGGCCCGTTCATGGGCCTGGTCGGGGAAGAGGAACTCCCACGGGCCCATGTCCACCGAGTACCCGGCGGCAGAGCGGGAGACCACCTTCACCCCGGCCCGGGTGCCGATCGTCAGGGAATCGCCGTCGGCCAGGGAAACCAGAGCACGGGAGACCAGGAAATGCACGAAGACGCGCACCCCGTTCCCGCACATCTCGGAGACCGAGCCGTCGCCGTTGCGGTAATCCATGAACCATTCGGCCTCCGGGTGCCGGGCCAGCAACTCCCGCCCCTCGGCCAGGGTCTCTGAACGGATGGCACGGATCACTCCGTCGGCTCCGAGGCCGAGATGACGGTCGCAGAGGGAAGCCACCTGCGCGGGAAGGATGTCCTGTCTGTTGTCCGGGTCCGAGAACAGGATGAAGTCATTGCCCGTTCCATGGCCCTTGGTGAAGTCCAGGCCCGAGAGGGCCGACAGGGTTCCGCTGGGGTGATCGGATTCCGTAAAGCTCATGGTCCCAGCCTACGTGCCCGGGGATACTTCGAATTCCCGCACGGATGCTTCCAGCGCTGCCCACAGATCCGGGTCCGCGGCATCGAACCAGTGGACCCGGGGATCGGCCCTGAACCAGGTGATTTGGCGGCGGGCGAAGCGGCGGGTGGCCACGGTGGTTGATTCGATGGCCTGCTCGATCGTCGCGGTGCCTTCCAGCACCTGAAGGAACTGGGCGTAGCCGATGGCCCGGGAGGCGGTCCTGGTCTCGCGCAGACCGAGGGCCGCCAACGACTCCACTTCGTCCAGCAGCCCGGTTTCATGCATGGTGCGCACCCGGTGTGCCACCTTGGCGTGCAGCAGTTCGCGGTCGATGTCGAGTCCGAGTTGGAGGGTGGGTTGCCGGTAGTCGCGGCGCGGCATGTAGGAGCTGAAGGGCCGCCCGGTCAGCTCGTGGACCTCCAGGGCCCGGACCAGTCGGCGCTCGTCCAGATCCCGGGCCGATGACACCGGGTCCGCCACGGCCAGACGACGGCGCATCCCGGCCACACCGTCCTCGGCCGCTTCGGCTTCCAGCCGCCGTCGAATCGTCGGATCGGTGGGCGGGAACTCGAGTTCGTCGATGACGGCCCGGACGTAGAGTCCGGAGCCGCCGACCAGGATCGGCAGCCGGCCACGGTCCTGGATGCCGGCGATCGCTTCCCGGGCCTGCTGTTGGAACGTGGCCACGCTGGCTTCATCGTCGATGTCCATGATGTCCAGCAGGTGGTGCGGGACCCCACCCCGCTCGGCCGGGGCCAGTTTGGCCGTGCCGATGTCCATGCCGCGGTAGAACTGCAGGGCATCGGCGTTGACGATTTCCCCGTCGAGGCGCCGGGCGAGGGCGATGGCGGCGTCGGATTTGCCGGTGGCCGTTGGCCCGACGATCGCGATCAGTGGCCTCATGCCGGGCTAAGCGCGCGGGGGCAGGGCGGGCATGCCCAGCGAGACGCCCTGGCCCGCTGCCCCCTGGCCGGTGCCGCAGGAGTCGGCCTGCGAGCGGTCCCAGGCGTCCCCGGCGCGTGAACGACGCAGGTGGTATTGGGCCGTGGTCGGTGGATCGGCGATCAGGTGGAAGGCTGCGGCTTCAGTGATCGTGACGTTGACCAGGTCACCCGGACGGGGGGCTTCGGCGCCGTCGGGCACGGAGAAGTGGACCAGCCGCTGGTCGCGGGCACGGCCCGTCAGCCGGTGGGTCTGCTCGGCCTTGCGTCCCGGCTGTGCGGTGACCATGACTTCGACTTCACGGCCGAGTTGCCGGGCATTCTCTTCGGCGCAGATCCTGTCCTGGAGCGCGGTCAGCCGTTCGTAGCGTTCCTGGACGACTTCCTTGGGCAGCTGATCGGCCAGTTCGGCCGCCGGGGTCCCGGGGCGCTTGGAATATTGGAAGGTGAAGGCGCTGGCGAACCGGGATTGCTCGACGACATCCAGGGTCGCCTGGAAGTCCTCTTCGGTTTCCCCGGGGAAGCCAACGATGATGTCGGTGGTGATGGCCGCCTCGGGCATGCGCTGACGTACCCGGTCCAGGATCCCCAGGAACTTCTTGGAACGATAGGAGCGGCGCATGTCCTTGAGCACCCGGTCGGACCCGGACTGCAGGGGCATATGCAGTTGCGGCATCACATTATCGGTTTCGGCCATCGCCTCGATGACGTCGTCGGTGAAGGCCGCGGGGTGTGGGCTGGTGAATCTGACGCGTTCGAGTCCGGGGATCCGTCCGCAGGCCCGGAGCAGTTTGCCAAAGGCCAGCCGATCCCCGAATTCAACACCGTAGGAGTTCACGTTCTGGCCCAGCAGGGTGACCTCGATGGCCCCGTCGTCGACCAGGGCCTGGACTTCGGCCAGGATGTCACCGGGGCGGCGGTCCCGCTCCTTGCCGCGCAGCGAGGGCACGATGCAGAAGGTACAGGTGTTGTTGCAGCCCACCGAGATCGAGACCCAGCCGGCGTAGACCGAATCGCGTTTGGTGGGAAGGGTCGAGGGGAAGACGTCGAGGGATTCGAGGATCTCCAGCTGGGCTTCGTTGTTGTGGCGGGCGCGTTCGAGCAGCGTGGGCAGGGAACCGACGTTATGGGTTCCGAAGACGACGTCGACCCACGGGGCCCTGCGCTGGATCGTCTCGCGGTCCTTCTGTGCCAGGCACCCACCGACGGCGATCTGCATGCCGGGGTGCTGCTCCTTCACGTGCGCCAAACGCCCCAGGTTTCCGTAGAGCTTGTTATCGGCGTTCTCCCGGACGGCGCAGGTGTTGAACACGACGACGTCGGCTTCCGTGTCCGGATCGCGGCTGGGCACCATGCCGGCTTGCTCCAGCAGTCCTGCCAGTCTCTCGGAGTCGTGGACGTTCATCTGGCAGCCGTAGGTGCGCACCTCGTAGCTGCGTTGCGCTGCGTCGAGGGGCGGGGCTGTATCGGGGCTGGGCATGGTCGAACTCACTCCCCCAGAGTACCGAACGCATCATCGGTGAAGGAACCTGGGCGTTTTGGCAGGGCAGGGCTCAGTCGCGGTCGGCAGTCCAGATCTCGTTGACGACACGAAAGGCGGTCCCCGACCCGTACCCCTTGCGGCCGAGCATCGCCACCAGCCGCCGGACCCCCTTGTCGTGGTCCAGTCCCGCCGGCATCGACCTGACCTTCTTCTCCACGAGTTCGCGGGCCATCTCCAACTCATCGGCCCCGCTGAGCTGTTCCAGCGCCTCATCGGAGAGCTCGTCGGCAATGCCCTTCTCCCGCAGCTCGCGGCGCAAGGCGCTGCGAGACAGTCCCCGGCTGCGGGCACGGCTACGCACCCAGGCCTCGGCGAAGGCGGCATCGTCGATGAGTTGAAGTTCCTCGAATCGATCCAGGATGCCCTCGGCCGCGTCCCGCGGGATCCCCCGCTCCGAGAGCTTGTCGGCCAACTGCCGACGACTCTTGGGCGAGCCGGTGAGCTGTCGCAGGACGATCGCCCGTGCCGCCGCCTCGGGGTCCTTCTCCGGGTCAGGACCGGGAGACCGGTGTCCGCGCCCACCGCCTCTACCACCAGGCTCCTGCTCGGCCCGGTGGTCCTCCGCCGCGTCCAGCGGTGCGGTGTCTTCGCGGGGGAACAGGGTCTCCCGGTTCAGGTCACCGGCCTCCATGGCAGCGCTGTCTCCCTCCACCGACGCCCCCTCCCGGCCTGTACTTCGTTGCGTTCGAACGCCTAGGAGTCCTTGCCCACGGCGCGTAGCTGCGCATCGCCCGGCTCCTCCGGCGGCAGGGCGCCGATACCCAGCTTCTCCTTGATGCGACGCTCCAGTTCATCGGCTAGATCCGGGTTGTCCCGCAGGAACTTACGCGCATTTTCCTTGCCCTGGCCGAGCTGGTCACCGTCGTAGGTGAACCATGCCCCCGACTTCTTCACGAAGCCTTCTTCGACGCCCATGTCGATCAGGCCACCCTCACGGGAGATCCCGACGCCGTAGAGGATGTCGAATTCAGCTTGTTTGAAGGGCGGGGCCATCTTGTTCTTGACGATCTTGGCCCGGGTCCGGTTCCCGACCGGGTTGGTTCCCTCCTTGAGCGTCTCGATGCGACGGACGTCGATCCGCACGGAGGCGTAGAACTTCAGCGCCTTGCCACCGGTGGTGGTTTCGGGGCTGCCGAAGAAGACGCCGATCTTCTCGCGCAACTGGTTGATGAAGATCGCAGTGGTCTTCGTCTGGCTCAGCCGTCCGGCGATCTTACGTAGCGCCTGGCTCATCAGGCGGGCCTGCAAGCCGACGTGGCTATCGCCCATCTCGCCTTCGATTTCGGCGCGCGGCACCAGGGCGGCCACCGAGTCGATGACCACGACGTCCAGGGAGCCGGAACCAACGAGCATGTCCATGATCTCCAGCGCCTGCTCACCGGTGTCCGGCTGGGACACCAGCAGGGCGTCGGTGTCGACGCCGAGCTTCTTGGCGTACTCGGGATCCAGTGCGTGCTCGGCATCGATGAAGGCGGCAATGCCGCCGTTGGCCTGGGCGTTGGCGACTGCGTGCAGCGCCAACGTGGTCTTACCGGATGATTCCGGTCCGTAGATCTCCACGACACGGCCACGCGGCAGCCCGCCGATGCCCAGGGCGATGTCCATGGCGATCGAGCCGGTCGGGATGACTTCGATCCTGGCTCGGGTATCGTCCCCCAGACGCATCACCGAACCCTTGCCATATTGCTTGTCGATCTGTGCCAGCGCTGATTCGAGAGCCTTTTCGCGGTCCATTGCTGCGGCCATCATTCACCTCGGTTGTCTTGCGGCCCTACGGCCTGTTGTCGTCCTGTTTCACACGGTATGCGCCGCACCGGATAATTTGGTGCGGGCCGTCGTCCCTTGTGGAGAACCGCGGTCCGCCACCCGTGCCATGTCTCTGTGGACAGCTTACAGCTGTTCCGAACACATGTTCGAACGAGTGTTCGGCGTGTCATCGCCGATTACTGCTTCGGGGCGACATCGCGTCCGAGCCGCCGTGCGGGGGGAACGTCCTGTTTCTCACAGATGGCCCACCAGACGCGGCGGGGGTCGATGCCCGAGGACAGGGCCGCCTGGGCGCTGAGGCCGCCCAGCTCGGACAGAACCAGCTCGGAGGCCAGCACACGGGAGTAGCCCGCACCGAACTCGTCGTCCATCAGGCGCCAGAAATCACTGAGTCTCACGTTGTCCATTCTTCCACGGGTTGGTCTCTCCGACCCTAAGATGGTGCCATGAATGCACCCGATCCCGTAGATGAGGCAGTGGCCCAGCGCACCCGAGCCATCCATGACATGGAGGAGCAGCTCAGTTTCCTCTGGCGTCGGGCCCGGGCCAATGGCAATAAGGTCGCCAAGCAGGTCCACCCCGATATGGAGCCGGGAGCCTACGGCCTGTTGGCGGCGCTGCAACGTCGTGGGACCCTGAGGTTGACCGAGTTGGCTGCGGAGATCGGCGTCGGCAAACCCTCGGTGAGCCGCCAGGTCAAGATGCTCGAGGAGCTGGGGGTGCTGGCCAAGGTCGCCGATCCCTCGGATGGCCGGGCCCAGTCGATCACCCTGACCCCGGCCGGGGCACGGCAACTGGCTGCGGCGCAGACCTCCCGCCAGCATGTCTTCCAAGACCTGCTCGCCGACTGGCCTGACGAGGAGCTGTTGTCGTTGGCCGCCTTGCTGACCAAACTGAACGGCTCCTATTTGAATGATCGGGGCTGAAGCACGTCGTTAACGGAAAGCAGGACAGCCGCATGAACGGCTGCCCTGCTGTCGTGGCGTGAGGGGATGTTCCCGGCGCTAGTGGGTCGGGGCCATGCCCTGGGCCAGGCCTTCGGTCCATTCCTCGGGAAGGACCGTGGCGAACTCGTTGGTGAGGTCCGACGGCACGGTGTCGGGGATGTCGACGCCCTCGGCCATCGCGACCCGGTCGCTGACCTCGCGAAGCATCAGGGACAACGGAACGTCCAATGCCCCGCAAATCGATGAGAGCAGTTCGGACGACGCTTCCTTCTGTCCACGCTCCACCTCGGAGAGGTAACCAAGGGAAACACGGGCATTATGCGAGACCTCGCGTAGGGTCCTGCCCTGACGCTGGCGGACATCCCTCAGGACGTCCCCGATCTCGTGGCGGAGTACTACCATTTTGGGCTCCTTATGCTCGCGATGGGCATCTTCTGTCAGTCCCACATCGCGCCAACGGACGACGCCGTTTACGGATACGGGTTGCTTGACCATGTGTATCGCCTTACTCCTTTTGATCCTGTGCCAGGTGTCCCTGGCCGATGGGTCCTGTCATGGACCCTGTAGTTTTTTCAACTAACGGGACCTCGATTTTGTTCCCCAGCCCCCAGCCTAGTCACAAAACGGCCCCCACAGCCAGTATTCCGCGCCGATGGTGGAGGCTCATTCCGCCTCGATGAGTTCCAGCAGTCGTTCCAGTGCCCTCTCACAGGCCTGGGCGCGGATGGCTTGCCGTCCTCCGGTGAACCGGAATTCGACCGCGCCGCTACCGTGGGGCCCGGCATGGCCGATGAAGACCGTCCCGACTTCCTTGCCGTCGTGGGCATCCGGGCCGGCCACCCCGGTACTGGCAACGGCGACGTCGCTGGTGCAGATCCGGCGGGCCCCGACCGCCATCCGACGGGCCACTTCCGCATCGACGGACCCCCTGCTCTCCAGCAGGGACGCGTCGACGCCCAGCACCTCCTGCTTGACCTGGTTGTGGTAGCTGACCACTCCCCCGCGCAGCACGGCCGAGGCTCCGGGGACATCGGCCAACGCGGCGGAGATCCAACCTGCCGTCAGCGACTCGGCGGTCGCCACGGTGATCCCCCGCCGGGTCGCCTCGGAGATGATCCGTGCGGCCAGCGCCGGGGTGCCACCGCCGGTCACGGGGTCCCGGTCCCTTGGCCAGCCGGGGCCATCCGCGCGGCCTGGATGATGTAGTCGATCCCCGTGTAGACGGTGATCAGTGCGGCCAGCAGGATCACGATCAGGGCCACGATGGACAGCCAGGTGATCGCCGGGGTGAACGGCAGCAACAGCAGGAACAGGCCTGCCGTCTGGGTGACGGTCTTCAGCTTCCCGCCGCGCGAGGCGGCGATGACCCCGCGGCGCAGCACGGCGAAGCGCAGCAGCGTGATCCCGAGCTCGCGCACCAGGATGACGATGGTGATCCACCACCAGAGTTCGCCCAGCCACGACAGGGTCACCAGGGCGGCCCCCAGCAGGAGCTTATCGGCGATCGGGTCGGCAATCTTCCCGAAGTTGGTGATCAGCCCGCGGCTGCGGGCCAGGTCCCCGTCGAGTTTGTCCGTATACATGGCCACGACGAAGAGGCCGACGGCCACCCATCTCAAGGCCGCGTGCTGTTGGTCATCGGCCACCAGCGCCCAGACGAAGAAGGGGACCATGAAGATCCGCAGGGTCGTCAGGACGTTGGCGATGTTCAGGGTCGGGACATGGCCGGGGGCCGGTCCTGCAGGTGTATCAGTCACCCTTTCAGGTTACCGTCCAGTGAGGTTCCAGGCGTCTTCCGAACCGGAGTCGCCGTCGTCTTCATCGTGGTAGTCGGTGCTTTGGGCCCGTGAGGCGAGGTCCTCGGCCACCAGATCGGCGCCCTGGTGGTTCGCGTTGGCGTTCTCGACGAGGGCGGCCTCGGCCGGGGCCACCTCCTCGGGAGCAGCCGGAGCGGTGTCCCCGCGCATGGCGGCGAGCACGGCAGGCAGGTCGTCGGGCTGGACCAGGACGTCTCGGGCCTTGGATCCCTCGGAGGCACCGACGACGCCGCGTGATTCCAACAGGTCCATCAGTCGTCCAGCCTTGGCGAAGCCGACCCGGAGTTTGCGTTGGAGCATCGAGGTGGAACCGAACTGGGTGGTGACCACCAGTTCGGTGGCCTGCAGCAGCACCTCGAGATCATCGCCGATGTCGTCGTCGATGTCCTTCTTGGGCGCCGCCTCCACCGCGACATCCTCGCGGTAGACGGCCGTGAGCTGGCCCTTGACGTGCTCCACGACCCGGTGGATCTCGGATTCGGTGACCCAGGAGCCCTGCACACGCATCGGCTTGGAGACCCCCATGGGCAGGAACAAGGCATCGCCCTGTCCCAGCAGCTTCTCGGCTCCCGGCTGGTCCAGCACCACGCGGGAATCGGTGACCGAGGAGGTGGCGAACGCCATGCGGGAGGGCACGTTGGCCTTGATCAACCCGGTGACCACATCCACGGAGGGGCGCTGGGTGGCCAAGACCAGGTGGATGCCTGCGGCCCGGGCGAGCTGGGTGATGCGCACGATCGAGTCCTCGACGTCACGCGGGGCGACCATCATCAGATCGGCCAGCTCATCGACGATCACCAGCAGGTACGGGTAGGGCTTCAGCACCCGCTTGGAGCCCTCGGGCGGAACCACCTTGCCGTTGCGCACCCCCTTGTTGAAGTCGTCGATGTGCTTATATCCGAAGTTCGCCAGGTCGTCGTAGCGGGTGTCCATCTCGCGCACGACCCATTGCAGGGCTTCTGCCGCCTTCTTCGGGCTCGTGATGATCGGGGTGATCAGGTGCGGAACGCCCTCGTAGGCGGTCAGTTCCACCCGCTTGGGGTCGACCATGACCATGCGCACATCGTCGGGGGTGGCCCGCATCAGGATCGAGGTGATCATCGAGTTCACGAAGGCGGACTTACCGGCACCAGTGGCACCGGCGACGAGCATATGCGGCATCTTGGCCAGGTTCGCGACCACGAACCCGCCTTCGACGTCCTTGCCGATGCCCATGACCATGGGGTGTTCGGTCTTGCGGGCCGCGTTCGAACGCAGCACGTCGCCGAGGGCAACCACTTCCTTGTCGGTGTTGGGGATCTCGATGCCGATGGCACTCTTGCCGGGGATCGGCGAGAGGATGCGCACGTCAGAGGAGGCCACCGCATAGGAGATGTTCTTGGACAAGGCGGTCACGCGTTCGACCTTGGTCCCCGGGGAGAGCTCGATCTCGTACCGGGTGACCGTAGGCCCACGGCTGAAACCGGTGACGTGGGCCTCGACCTTGAACTGGTCCAGGGTGTCGGTGAGTGCCTTCACGACGGCGTCGTTTGCCTCGGAACGTTCCTTCGCGGGAGGACCTGCCGGCAGGAACTCCGAGGAAGGCAGGGTGTAGGCGACGTCGCCGGAGAGCTGGAGCTGTTCGGTGCGCTGCGGGATCGGTGACAAGGGGGCCGGCTGGGCCACCGGGTTGGAGGCCACGGTGGCGGGGGCCGCCGCGCTCCCGGAGCCGGCCAGCATGCCGTTGATCGCGGTGGTATCCAGCGCCTCGGTGGCCGGTTCCCCATCCTGCCCCGCAGCGGGGGTGCCCAGTCCGACGTCGTTCTTGACCTTTTCCATGGCCTTTTCGGATGCCGTGGGCCGGCGTACACCCGGGGGGATCTGCGGTTCCGGAATCGGTTTGGTCTGGGCATCACGGTCGTTGATGACGGCATTGTCATAGGCTTCATCGCCGGTGAGGCCTTCGCTTGCTGCTGCGGCGGCCTCCTCTTCCTCGCGTTGGCGGGCCCTGGCTGCCTTGCCGGCGCGGCGGCTGCGCTTGGGCCTGGGGGCCGCGGCACCGCGGTCGGCATAGAGGTAGCTCTGATCGTGTTCGGGATCGTTCGGGTCCTCGGGTTCACGGGGTTCGGAACCGGGCTCCGGCTGGCCCATGATCCATTCGTAGCCTTGGCGCAGACGGGCCGGGATATGGCGGAACGGGGTGGCGGTCATGATCATCACGCTGAGCACGGCGCCGGCGATCATGATCGCCAGGGCACCCCACTGGGTCAGCAGTCCGGCCAACGGAACGGTGATGAGGAACCCGACGACGCCGCCACCGGCTCGGAGCTCGTCGAGCGGTTCGTCCAGGGTCGGCAATCCGGCGGCGACGTGGGCGATCCCGGCGATGGAGAACGTCGCCAGGGTCAGGCCGATGCCGATGCGGTTGTTGGCGCGGTTTTCGGCGGGGCGGCGGAAGAGACGGTAGGCGCCGATGAACAGCACCAGCGGCAGCAGCGAGGCCATGAAGCCCAGGGATCCGCCGAAGACGTTGTGCACGGTGGTTCCGTACCAACCGACCCCGCGCAGTCCCCACCACTCGACGCTGCCGACGATGACGGCGATGACGACCAGAAAGAGTCCGGTGCCGTCGCGACGAATGGCACGGTCCGGGCGCACGTCCTGGCCGATCTTGCGGAAGGCGCCGCCGATCACCCGGGCCAGGCCCATCCAGAGGCCACGGATGGCGCGTAGCGGCAGGGCGATGTCCTGGTCGGCCTCGGCGGTGTTTCCCACCGGCTTCGTCCCGCCCTGGCGCGTGGAACCGGAAGCCGGTTTTCCGCGCGCTGGAGTCTTGCCCGCCGGTTTGCGGCCGGAGGCCTTCGTCGGGGTGGGGGAAGTACGGGTCGCCATATGCGCAACCGTACAGGATCCAGGGGTCAAAACCCCGGATTCACACGCCTTCAGGCCTCCAGGACAACCGGCATGATCAGTGGTTTGCGGCGCAGGGTCCGTCCGAGCCAGGACCCGATGCTCCGGCGCACGACCTGCTGCAATTGGTGGGTGGTCGCCTCCGGGTTCTTCGCCAGCGCCTCCTGCAGGGCCGTGAGGATCGCCGGTTTGATGGATTCGAGCACGTCGGCGTCCTCGGCCACCCCGCGGGAGTGGATGTCGGGTCCGGAGAGCACGGTTCCGCGCTGTCGGTTGATGACCGAGATCACGGAGATGAATCCTTCCTCGCCCAGGACGATGCGGTCCTTGAGGTCCTCCTCGGTGATGCTTCCCACTGCTGATCCGTCGACATAGACCAGCTCGCAGTCCACGGTGCCGACCCGTCGGGCCACCCCGTCTTTCAGGTCGACCACGGCCCCGTCCTCGGTGACCAGGATGTTCTGCGCGGGAACGCCGGTTTGTTCGGCAATACGGGCGTTGGCCAGCAGGTGCCGGGTTTCGCCGTGCACGGGCATGGCATGGCCCGGCCGCAGGATGTTGTAGCAGTAGAGCAGTTCCCCGGCGGAGGCGTGCCCCGAGACGTGGACCTTGGCCGTGCCCTTGTGCACGACGTCGGCCCCCAGGGCCATCAGGGAGTTGATCACCCGGAAGACGGCGTTCTCATTGCCGGGGATCAGGGAGGAAGCCAGGATGATGGTGTCCCCGCGGCCGACGGTGACCCGGTGGTCGCCGGTGGCCATCCGGGAGAGTGCCGCCATGGATTCGCCCTGGGAGCCGGTGGACATCAAGACCACCCGCTCCTCGGGAAGCCGGTCCGCTTCCTTGAGGTCGATCAGGATGCCCTCGGGCACCTCCAGGTACCCCAGCCGGGCGGCGATGCCCATGTTCCTGACCATGGAACGCCCGACGAAGGCGACCTGGCGCCCGTGCGTGGCGGCGGAGTTGAGCACTTGTTGGACCCGGTGGACGTGGGAGGAGAAAGAGGCGACGATGATGCGTCGGGTGGCCCGGGAGAACAAATCGTCCAGGACCGGCCCGATCTCCTGTTCGGCCGTCGTGAAGCCCGGGACGTCCGCGTTGGTGGAGTCGGACATGAACAGGTCCACGCCTTCTTCGCCCAGGCGGGCGAAGGCCCGTAGGTCGGTAATGCGTCCGTCCAACGGCAACTGGTCCATCTTGAAGTCGCCGGTATGCAGCACCGTACCGGCGCTCGTGCGGATGAATACGGCCAGCGCGTCGGGGATCGAGTGGTTCACTGCCACGAATTCGGTTTCGAAGCCGGCGAACGTGTGGCGTTGGCCTTCCTCGACGGTGACCAGCACCGGGGTGATCCGGTGTTCGAGAAGTTTGGCTTCGACCAGGGCCAGCGTCAGCTGCGATCCGATCAGCGGGATGTCCCCGCGCAACCGCAGCAGGTAGGGCACGGCCCCGATATGGTCCTCGTGCCCGTGGGTCAGTACGACGCCGACCACGTCGTCGATGCGCTCGCGGATGTAGTCGAAGTCCGGCAGGATGACGTCCACCCCGGGCTGGTGTTCCTCGGGGAAGAGGAGCCCGCAGTCCACGATGAGCAGTTTGCCGTCGATCTCGAAGACGGCCATGTTCCGCCCGATTTCCCCGATGCCGCCGAGGGGGACGATCCGCAGGACGTCATGGGCCAATGGCGGTGGCGGGTTCGGGTACGTTTCCTGCTCCGGCGCGACGCTGGTTTCGCTCATCGGGGCCCCTTTCCTAGAGGTTGATTCCCGCCTCGGCCAGATCCGCACGAATGGGGGCCGCTTCGGCATCGGTCGGTTCCACCAGGGGCAGACGGACGATCGCGTTGGAGAGGACCCCCTGCCACTTCAGGACCGTCTTGGCGGCCACGGCTCCTTGGATATGCGACATGACGGCACGCTGGATGGGGTCCAGTTCGAAGTGCAGGGCCCGGGCGGTGGCCAGGTCGCCGGCCAGCAGGGCGTCCACCAGGCGGCGGTATGCGGCGGTGGCGACGTGGGCGGTCACGGAGATGACCCCCTGGGCGCCGGCGGCCATCAGCGGCAGCGTCAGCCCGTCGTCCCCGGAGTACACATCCAGGTCGGTGCTGGCCAGCACGCGGGTGGTGGCCTGGTAGTCGGCCTTCGCATCCTTCAACGCCACCACGTTGGGGTGTTCGGCCAGACGGATCAGGGTTTCGGTGCTGATGGAGATGCCGGTGCGGCCGGGAATGTCATAGACCATGACGGGCAGATCGGTGCAGGAAGCGAGCGTCTCGACGTGGGCCCGGACGCCGGCCTGGCTGGGCTTGTTGTAATACGGTGCGGTGACCAGCAGCCCGTGCACGCCGACCTTCGCGGCGGCCTGGGAGAGCTGGATGGAGTGGGCAGTGTCGTTGGTGGTGGACCCGGCGATGATCTTCGCACGGTCGCCCACGGCTTCGACGACCGTGCGGAACATGCCCACGTTCTCCTCGTCGGTCAGCGTCGAGGTCTCCCCCGTGGTCCCGGTGACCACCAGGTTGTCGCAGCCCTCATCGACTAGTTTGGTCGCCAAGGCCGCTGCCTGGTCGTAGTCGACCTCGCCGGCGGGCGTGAACGGGGTGACCATGGCGGTCCCCAGGTTCCCGAAGATGGCATCATGACGCGGGGTATTGGATTCCGGGGTAGGCATGGCACCACGTTACCCCGCACGGACCCCGAAACCGCCGAGTCCACGCGCCACGTGACCAAGATGACGCGCACCCGGCCGACGATGACGACGCGGGCCCGATTCCGCCGTCGTCCCCCTCCGGCCGGTGGCCCGCCTTGATATATTCGACCGTGTGTCCCCGGCACCCCCGCCGCCCGATCCGATCCTCCAGGAGCCCATGCCCAGTCAGAGCGCCTCCGCCCCCGCTGGTCGGATCGCGGGGGTCGATGTGGCCCGCGGCCTCGCCCTGCTGGGCATGATGGCCACCCACATCCTGCCGTTGACCCGGGCCGATGATTCCGGCGCCGTCCATGCCACCTGGACGGCCACCTTGTTCGCCGGGACGTCCTCGGCACTGTTCGCGATCCTGGCCGGTGTCGGCTTGGCGCTGCTGACCGGGGGAAGCCGCCCACATACCGGGACCCGACTCAGGTCCGGGCGGCGCTCGGTCCTGATCCGGGCCGTGTTGATCACCGTCATCGGGTTGGGCTGTGGAGCGTTGAACACCAATGTCGCCGTCATCCTGGTGCACTACGGGGTGCTGTTCCTGATCGCCAGTGTGTTCCTCGGCTTGCGGTGGCGCACCCTCTGGTTCTCGGCGATCGGCTGGCTGCTGCTCTCCCCCGTCCTGTGGTACCTGCTCTTCCCGCTGGCGACGTCCCGCATCTCCCCGGCCACCGTAGGCCCCTCCCCCGGTCTGACGGACCTGCTGCGCCCGGCCTCGTTGGCCGCCGATCTGTTCATCACCGGCTACTACCCGGTCCTGGTCTGGACGGGATTCATCGTGCTGGGTCTGGCCCTGGGGCGCTGCCGGATCTCGCTGCCTCCGGTCGCCCTGGCGTTCACCGTCGGTGGTGCGTCCCTGGCGTGGGCGGCCCGGGAGCTCTCGGACCGGGTGATCGGAGCCAACGACGAGGCGCTGCGGACCTTGACGGCGATCACCGAGGGGAACGGTCTGCCCCTGGATGCTGCGTTGCTCTCCGGGCACGGCCTGGCAGGGGTCGAAGGGACCCCCTGGTGGTTCGTCCTCTCCGCACCGCATAGCAGCGCCCCCTTGGATCTGCTGCATGTGGCGGGGACCGCGATCGCCGTCCTGGGCGCCTGCCAGTTGCTGGCCATGGCACTGTCGGCGCTGCTCGGCCTGGCCGGAGAAGCACTGCTCTGGCCACTCTCTGGCGCCGGGTCCGCGACGCTGACCCTCTATGCCGGCCACCTGGTGGCCTTGGACGCGTTGAGCACCGTCACCGCCGGAATGCCGCGGTTGGGGTTGTACCTGTACTTCGTCGTCGGTTCCCTGCTGGTGGGCATCGGACTGAAGTGGGCCGGCCGGAGGGGCCCGCTGGAAGCCGGGGTGCATGCGCTCGCCCGCAGCGGCACCGGCTGATCCGGCTTAGAGCCCACCGACGGCGAAGCGCAGCAGCAGGAACCCGCCGACTCCCATGATCCACAACACCGCTTCGGCGGAGGCCTTGCCCAACCACTGGCCCAGCCGGTGCAGGGGTCCGTTGATGCGGTGGGCCAACAGCAGCCGGGCGGTCAGCAGCAACCCAGCCGGTAGCAACATGACTACGCAGTAGCCCGCCAGCAGCAGGAACGATCCCGCCCCGGCAGGACCTGAGACGGTCAGCACGCCGATCGCCGCTACATAGGGCAGCATGGTCGGCAGCTCGAGCAAACCGGCCACCAGCGCCAAAGTAAGCAGGCCGGCCGGGGTGCCCAGGGCCCTGCCGATGCGGGTCTTCCACCGTTCCTCGGCCGCTTCCTGACGGCCCTGCGGACCGGATGGCCCCGGTTGATCCGGTGCCGTCGCGGTTGCCCCGGTCGCGGTCGTGGCGTGCTGCGGTTTCGCCGTCCGGCGCACCGTCTTGCCGTCCTTGAGCGCGAACCACAGAAGCCCGGCGCCGCCGGCAAGCGCCACCCAATGGGCCGGGCGTGAGTCGATGAACATCCGGGCTCCGTCACCCCATACCTGGAGCACCGTGGTGGCCGAGGTCAGCATCAGCACGCCGATGAGGAAGTAGAAGACCCCGATCGTCACCAGGTAGATGCCGATCCGTCCGGCGATGCGCCCGACGTCGCGGCGCAACAGCAACCACACGGGGATCACCAGGGTGCCGATGCTGGTGCTGTCCACCAGGGCCAGGACGAGGAGTTTGAGCAGATTCTCAGAGGTCATGACCCCACACTCGTCGGATCCCGGCTGCCGCGCGTCCTGCCATCGATGCACCGGAGGTCATCCCTTCGTCCCATCAGGTGGCCTCCCGCCTTGGAACCACGGGCGGGGACGGGCACGATGAAACCATGAACGATACCGAACGGCCCGTTCTCCGGGTGCTGAGTGCCATCCGGCGCGAGGACATCCTGCTGGCCCTGGGCTATCCGGCGATGATGTGGTTGCTGTTCACCGTGAACAACGATGGCGACTGGGCCTGGTTCCCACCAGCTTTCTCGGCCTGGTGGCCCGCAGTGGCAGCCGTGGGGTCTGTGGGCATCCTCTTCCGGCGTGGGACGACGTTCCTGATGGCCTCCATGACCGGGACGGCGGTACTGGTGCTGTTGCTGATGGGCCAGACGACGGCGCTGTTCCTGCTCTGGGAAACCGTCTTCTCGCTGGTGCTCTTTGCCGGCGACCGGGTCTCCCGAATGACCGAAATCGCCTCCCTGGTCCTCACGGCCGTCGCCACTCTTTCCGTCCTGGCGGTCACGGCCGAGCTGCCTGCTGCCGTTCTGACGGCACTGATTGCCGGAATGTCGTTGCTGCTGCCGGCCGAATGGGCCAGCAATGTGCGCAAGGAACGCAAGCTGTCCGCGGCGGAGGCCACCCGTGCTCAGGCTGCGGAGGATGCCGTCAGGCAACAAGCCACCCTGGAAGCAGCCCGTCACGAATTGGCGGTGGCCTCCGAGCGCCAACGCATGGCCCACGAACTCCACGATGTCCTCTCGGCCCGCCTCTCGGCGATCGCCCTGCAGACCGGCGCTGCGCTGAGCACCGGGACCCGTGAACTCGCCGCCGAGGTCCTGTCCCATGTCCGGAAGGAAAGCGTCGCGGGGCTGAACGAGCTGACTTCGATGATCCGGATCCTGTCTTCGGGTGATGCCCAGGAAGCTGCGGGGTTCCTCGCGGACCTTGATTCGCTGGTCGCCGCCCATGCTGCTTCGGGGACCCGGATCACCCTGTCCAGCACGGTGTCGGGAACCGCGTCGATCCCCTCGGCACAACAGACTGCCGTCTACCGGGTCGTGGCCGAGTCGCTGGTCAACGCGCTGAGACATGCCCCCGGTGCCAATATCGCCGTCGTCGTGCAGGGTGGTCCCGCCGCCGGGCTGCTCCACGTCCGCGTCACCAACAGCCCACCACCGGCCGGACCTGGGTCCGCGGCAGATGCCGGGGAACCCGGGACCGGCACCGGGTTGCGGAGTCTTCGCCTGCGGGTGGAGCAGCTCGGCGGGGAACTGACGGCAGCAGTGCACGACGGCGGCTGGCAGGTCTCGGTTCGGCTGCCGGTTCGCGCCTCGGAGGAAGATTTGGAGCACTCTGGCGCTGGGCTCGCCGGCCGGGCCTCGGTTCCGCCGGCTGAGGGCCCGGCATGAGCGATATCACGGTGTTGTTGGCTGATGACCATGCGGCCATCCGTCTGGGCATGCGCATGGTCTTGGAAACGCAGCCCGGTCTCACCGTCGTGGGCGAAGCGGCCGACGGCGCCCGGGCGGTTCAGATGGCGCGGGCGCTGCGCCCCGACGTCGTCCTGATGGATCTGCGCATGCCGGTCGTCGACGGGATCCAGGCGACCCGGGAAATCACCGCCGAGGCCTTGTCCAAGGTCCTGGTGCTGACGACCTTCGACCAGGATGCCTACCTCTTCGGGGCGTTGGAGGCCGGGGCCGACGGGTTCCTGCTCAAATCGGCCGAACCGGCGGATATCACCGCCGCGTTGCAGCGGGTCCACGCCGGGGATTCGGTGATTTCCCCCGAGGTCACGGCACGAATCGTCAGTGCAGCGGTGGCCGCCCGGACGGCGCCACCCATCGCTGACGCCGCTTCCCTGGATGCCGCTGCCGCGGTGGAGACGCTGACCGCCCGCGAGCGTGAAGTGCTGAAGTGCCTGGGTGAGGGGTTGTCCAATCAACTGATCGGACGTCGGTTGGATATTTCGGAGACGACCGTGAAAACCCACGTTTCGCGGGTCCTGGCCAAGCTCGGCCTGCAGTCCCGCGTGCAGGCTGCCTTGTTTTCACGTCGGAGCTGATCGGCCCCGGGCCGGGAAGGTCAGCTTCCGGTGGACGCCTTCGCGTCGGGCGAGGCCCGGAACAGGTCGATGGCCCGGCGCATCATCTCGCGGGCCCGACGGCGGTCCCCCGAGGCGTCGTAGGCCAACGCCAGCCGGTGCATGCTGCGCCAGGACCCGGGGTGTTCCTCGGCTTCCTCCTGGTACTGCACGAAGTCCTCATCGGCCGATGCCTTGATGATCCGTCCGGAAGGGGTGCGCGGCAGGTTGTCCTCGGGCAGCAGCCCCTCCGATTGGAGGATCCCTGCCATGCGCTGGCTACGGGCCCCGAAAAGGACTTCACGGATGAGGATCCAGACCCCCAGCAGGGGGATCAGCAGGGCCGCGATGCCGATGCCCTTGGCCAGCGGTTCAGGTGAGCCGATGAGGGTCACCGCGCTGGAGAATGCGGCGAAGAGGTAGAGGACGAACAGCAGCAGGATCCCGCCGACCCAGAGTTTGGTCTTCACTTAGGCGTTGCCTCCCAGATCGAGGTAGGAGTCCAGTCCGTAGGTCAGCCCGGGGCGTGAGCCGACGGTCCGTAGCCCCAACAGCACCCCGGGCATGAACGAGGCCCGGTCGAAGGAGTCATGGCGCAGCGTCAGCTGTTCGCCTTCGGAACCGAGCAGGACCTCCTGGTGGGCGACGAGTCCGCGGAGCCGGACCGAATGCACGTGCACCCCCTCGACATCGGCGCCACGGGCCCCGTCCAGCAGGGTCTCGGTGGCATCGGGGCTGGCCGGGATCCCCGCCGCACGACGCTTCGCCGAGATCAGTTCGGCGGTGCGCACCGCGGTCCCCGAGGGGGCGTCGACCTTATTCGGGTGGTGCAGTTCGATGATTTCGACGGATTCGAAGTATTTGGCGGCCTGGGCGGCAAAAGCGGAGGCCAGGACGGAACCCAACGCGAAATTCGGGGCGATCAGCACCCCGGTCTGCGGGTGCGCGGCCAGTAGTTCGGTGAGTTGGGACCGGCGGTCGTCGGTCCATCCGGTGGTCCCCACCACGGCGTGCAGCCCGTGGTCGACGGCGAAACGCACATTGGTTTCAGTGCTGCCCGGAACGGTGAGATCCACGAGGTGCGTGGCCCCGGCGTCGAGCACTTCCTGCAATGGATCGTGCCGGCCCAGGGCCGCCACCAGTTCCATGTCGGTGGCGTTCTCCACGGCCTGGACGGCCTCGGAACCCATGCGCCCGGAGGCGCCGAGGATGGCAACACGAATTTGAGCACTCATGCACCCAAGGATATCGCCTCAGGCCATGCCCACCCATTCGGTGTCGCCGTCCGTGAAGTGTTGTTCCTTCCAGACCGGCACCCCGGCCTTGACTGCCTCGACCAGATCCCGGCAGGCTTCGAAGGCCTCCCCGCGGTGGGCGGAGGCGGCGGCTGCCACCAGGGCCGGATCCCCGATGGCCAACGCCCCGGTCCGGTGGGCGGCCCAGAGCCGGGTTCCGGGGTGGCGGCTCGCGACCTCGGCGGCCAGGGCGGCCATGGTGGCCTCGGCGCTGGGATGGGCGCTGTAGTCCAGCTTGTCGACCGCTCGGCCGCCGTCGTGGTCGCGCACCACCCCGCCGAAGGTGACGACGGCGCCGGTGGCGTCGGTCTCGACGGCATCCCACGCGGTCGAGACGTCGATGGGTGCCTCCGCCATACCGGCGAAAACCACGATTCCCGGGGTATCAGGCATGTCCATGTCCTCCTTCAATCTGTTCGCAGAGATGGGTGATGAGCGGGTCCAGGACGCCCAGGGCATCGCGGACCCCGGAGGGCGATCCCGGAAGATTCACCACCAGCGTCCTGCCGACGGTTCCGGCATGGCCGCGGCTGAGGGCGGCATGCGGGGTCTTCGTGCGCCCGACGGCGCGGATGGCCTCCATGATCCCGGGGATCTCCCGGTCCAGCAACGGGGCCGTCATCTCGGGGGTCAGGTCATCGGGGGCCAGGCCCGTCCCCCCGCTGGTGATCAGCAGCGACGGGCTCGAGGCCAGCAGTTCGCGCAAGGCGGCACCGACCGGTTCCCCATCGGGGACGATGACCGGTTCGGTCAGCTCGAAGCCGTGCCCTTGCAACCATTCGCCGATGATCGGGGCGCTGCGGTCGGCATACCCGCCGGAGGCGGCCCGGGTGGAGGCGATGATGATTCCCGCCCGGCGGGTCGATGCGGGTCTCACCGGTCCTCCCCGACGGTCCAGTCCCCGCTTTTTCCCCCGGATTTGGCCAGCACCTTGATGTCGTCGATGGAGGCGTGCTTATCGACCGCCTTGGTCATGTCGTAGAGCGTCAATGCGGTGATCGACACGGCCGTCAGGGCCTCCATCTCCACGCCGGTCACCCCCCGGGTGGTCACGGCGGCCTCGATGCGGATGCTTCCGGCGTCGGCATCGGGGAAGAAATCGACGGTCAGTTTCGACAGCGGCAGCGGATGGCACAGCGGAATCAGTTCCGGGGTCTTCTTCGCGCCCATGATCCCGGCGACGCGGGCCACCGCCAGGGCATCGCCCTTGGGAAGCTCCCCCGCGACGATCATCGCCAGGACGTCGGGGCGGGTGTGCAGCACTGCCTGGGCGACGGCCCGGCGCGAGGTCTCGGCCTTGGCGGAGACATCGACCATATGCGCGGATCCGTCGGCCCGGACATGGCTCAGGGCTGGTGCTTCGGGGTCGTTCATATCTGCGCTCCGTAAATGAGGGTGTCGATCATTTCTCCAGCCCGGGGTGCCGCGCTTCCGGCAGGGAGCACCAGCAGGGCATTGGACCTGGCCAGGGCATGGACCAGATGGGAACCGGGCCCGCCCACCGGGGTCGCGGTCGGCGCGCCGTCGTCCCCGAGGACGACGGCGGCCCGCCGGACCTGGAGCTTTCCCGCCGGAGGTGCCGCAAGATCGGTGGCCAGGCGGGTCGCCACCCGGGGTCGCGGCGGCGTGGCGAAGAGTTCCTCCCAGACGGGCCGGGCCAGCAGCTCGAAGCTGACGACCCCGCTGACCGGGTTTCCCGGGAAGGCCAGCAAGGGGGTCGGCGCCGCCCCCGGCAGCCGCAGCATGCCGGCGCCCTGGGGCCCTCCGGGTTGCATGGCGACGGAGCCGAACTCGATCCCGTGGCCGGCCAGGGCCAGCCGGACGACCTCGAAGGCGCCCTTGCTGATGCCCCCGCTGGTCACCACGAGATCGGCGGCCGGAGCGCCGGGCGGTCCCAGGGCGGGGGCCAGTTCGGCCATGAAGGCCTCCGGCGCGTCGGTGCTGATGCCTGCGGCGGCGACCTCGGCCCCCGCCTCGGCGAAGAGGCCCAGCAACAAGGTGGTGTTGGCATCGTGGATCTGTCCCGGAGCGAGGTCGGAGCCGGGCGCGCGCACCTCGTCCCCGGTGGCCAGGACCAGGACCCGGGGGCGCCCGGTCACGGTGAGCCGGTCCAACCCCAAGGCCGCGGCCAGTCCGAGCTGGGCCGGGCCGAGCCGGGTTCCTGCAGGCAGGGCGATGGCCCCGCGGGCGATATCGCTTCCGGCCGCGCGGATGAACTGGCCGTCGGGGGTGTCGGCGGGCAGGCGTACCGTCCAGGCCCCTGCCGGGGGGCCCGGCTGGCTGAGGGCCTCCGGGAATTCCGGGGGGTCCGCCCTTTCGATGGGTACCACGGCGTCCGCGCCGGGCGGGAGCATGGCCCCGGTCATGATGGGGGCCGCCGTTCCGGCCGGCAGGGCTTCCGCGGCATCGCCGGCGGCGATCACGGCACCGACCCGGAGTTCCTGCCCGTCAAGCAGGTCGGCTCGGCGTACGGCGAATCCGTCCATCTGCGAATTATCGAACGCCGGCAGGTTCCGGGGTGCCGGCAGATCCGCGGCCAGGATCCGTCCGCGGGCTTCGCCCAGCACCAGCTCCTGGGACCCCAGCCGTGACGGCAGTTCGGACAGCAGGGCCTTCAGCACGCCACGGTGCTCGTCGACGCTGCGTCGGAAGGGTTGCTTCATGGCGTCCATCCTACGGGTGGCTACCGCCTGAAGATCCTGCCGACCCCGGCCCCGGCCACGACGAGCACGATCAGGTAGAGCCCGATCAGCATCAGGCTGATCCCCAGGGCTGCCTGCGGGTCGTTGGAGTTCAGCGCCAATTCGATCTGCAGCGGCAAGGTCCGGGTGCGTCCTGCCACGGAACCGGCGAAGGTGATGGTCGCCCCGTATTCGCCCAGGGACCGGGCGAAGGCCAGCAGCGTGCCCACGATGATCCCGGGGGCTGCCAGCGGCAGGGTGATGTGGGCCAGGATCTGTCCGGAGGAGGCCCCGGCGTTGGCCCCGGAGAATTCCAGGTCGGTGTCCACCGCTTCGATGCTGCTCAGCGCCGAGACGACGAAGAAGGGCAGCGAGACGAACACCTGGACCAGCACGACCGCCGCCGGGCTGAAGCCCACGCCCAGGCCGATCGAGTCCAGCCAGCCCCCCACCGGTGTCTGGCGGCCCCAGAAGTAGAGCAGGGCCAGTCCCGAGACCACCGGTGAGAGCACCAGCGGCACGACCAGCAGGCCGCGCAGCACCTGCAGGACGACTCCGTGCAGGCGCGAAAGCAGCACTGCCAGGGGCAGCCCGAGCAGGAAGCACACGATGGTCGAGGCCGTCGCCGTGCCCAGGGAGAGACCCAACGCCGTGCGGGCCTCGTCGCGGGCCAGCAACTCGGGCAGGTCCTGCCAGCGGGCCGCGACGAAGAGCGCCACCAGGGGCCCGGCCAGGGCAGCGAGCCCAATGAGCGCCGGAACCCACAGCCATCCGGGGGTGGTCGCCCGCCGCATGCGGGGCGAGAGGACGGTGCGGGTCACGGCGCCGAGAAACCGGCGTCGTTCAGCAGCTTCATGGCCGCATCCCCCTGGAGCCAGCGGGCGAAGTCCTGCGCAGGTTCGGCGGCATCGGTGGCGACCAGCAACGGATAGATGTTGGCGTCCAGCCCCGTCAGGTCGATGGCCCGGACCTGGTCCCCGGCTGCTGCGGCGTCGGTGGCATAGACGAAGCCGGCGTCGACTTGTCCCGCGGTGACCTTGGTCAGCACGGCCCGCACGTTGTCTTCCTCGCTGACCGTGTCCAGGGAGAAACCCTGGTGGTCGAGATAGGTGTTGGCGGCCCGGCCACAAGGCACCGCCGGGGCGCATAACGCCACCGCACCGGCCTCGGGCAACTGGTCCGCGGCGGTGATCTTCGACGTGGCGGGAACCGCGAGCACCAGGGTGTTCGAAACCAGGTCGATCGGGGGTTCGAAGGCCGTTGGATCCTCCAGCGCCTCGGGGGCCTGGGTGTCGGCGGTGATCAGCACATCGGGCTGCTGGCCGGAGTTCGCTTGCTGGACGAGCTTGGAGGAGGCGCCGAGGTTGATGTCGATCCGGGTCGTGTCCCCGGTTTCCTCGGCGTAGGCCCGGGTCAGTTCCGGGGCGACGTCGGTCAGGGAGGCTGCCGCCGCGAAGTGGATCGCCGCCCCGTCCTGCCCGCCCGGTGTCGAGGCCGTCGGGTCCGTGCCGGCGGCCGGTGTCCCGCACGCCGAGAGCAGCAACGCGGCCGCGGCCATGACGGTGATGAGGGGGTTGCGCATGATCAGGCCTTTGTTTCGATGATGACGTTGGTTGATTTCACCACTGCCGTGGCAATGCGTCCCGGTTCCAGCCCCAGGTCCTTCACGGCTTCGCTGCTCATCAAGGACACGACACGGAAGGGGCCGCATTGCATTTCCACCTGCGCCATGACCCGGTCGGCGGTCACCGCGGTCACCAGGCCGACGAAGCGGTTCCGGGCCGAGGAGGCCACGTGGGCCGGGTCGCTCGGCGTCTCGGCCAGACCGCGGATGTAGCCCGCCAGTTCCACCCCGTCGACGGTGATCCGCCCGGAGGCGTCCTTGCCTGCGGTCAGTTGTCCGGAGTCCAGCAGTCGGCGGACCGTATCGTCACTGACCGCCAGAAACCGAGCCGCCTCGGATACTCTCATTTGCGTCATTACTAGACCCTACTCGACGCAAATGCGGATATCCATACCGGTTGTTGTGGCGCGCACGGAAATCCCGGCGGTCCACGGGGCATCCTCGGGCGCCGATCACCCGGCCACTGCCCCTGTTTTCGCCCCGGATCTGGACTACGCTCGAGGCATGACGTGCAGCACCAGCTCCCAGTCCGCAGCCGACCCGGCCACCGGGGGCAAGGCTGCGGTATCCCTGGGCATGCCCGGCATCCCCGAACCGGGTGCCTCCGGCCCCCAGGACTCCGGGGATTTCGTTCCCCCACCGGCGCCGGGCGACGATCCGCGCCTGCTGGACCGGTTCGGACGGGTGGCCACCGATCTACGCATCTCCCTGATCGACAAATGCAATCTGCGCTGCACCTACTGCATGCCCGCCGACGGCATGGCCTGGCTGCCGGCGGAACGCCTGCTGACCGCCGGGGAGATCCGGCGGCTGGTCCGGATCGCCGTGGACATCCACGGGGTGCGCGAACTGCGCCTGACCGGCGGGGAGCCGTTGATGCGCAAGGACCTGGTGGACATCATCGCCGGGCTGCGCGCCGACCACCCCGACCTGCCGATTTCAATGACCACCAACGGGGTCGGCCTCACGGCCAGGGCCCGGGCCCTGGCCGAAGCCGGACTGACCCGGATCAACGTCTCGCTGGATACCATCCATGCCGAGTCCTTTAAGAAACTCGCGCGGCGCAACTTCCTGCACAAGGTCATCGAAGGCATCGACGCCGCGGCGGACGCGGGCTTGTCCCCGATCAAGATCAACGCGGTCCTGATGCGCGGCATCAACGACCTGGAAGCCCCTTCGTTGCTGGCCTGGGCGCTCGAGCGCGGATTCGAGCTGCGCTTCATCGAGCAGATGCCCCTGGATGCCGATCACGGATGGACCCGGGACGACATGGTCACCGCCACCGACACCCGCGAACTGCTCGGCGTCGATTACGACATCACCGTGGCCCCCGAGTCCCGGGACGGGGCACCCGCCGAACGCTACGAGGTCCGGGCCAAGGGCGAACCGGATACGCTGCTGGGCACCGTCGGGATCATCGCCTCGGTCACCGAACCCTTCTGCGCTGATTGCCGGCGCACCCGGATCACGGCCGAAGGCAGGATCATGAGCTGCCTGTTCTCCCGGGAGGAAACCGATCTGACCGCCCTGCTGCGCTCGGAGGCCACCGATCAGGACATCGCCGACCGCTGGCGGGCCGCCATGTGGGCCAAACCGCGCGCCCACGGCATGGACCACACCGGTCTGGGGGCCGAGGACTTCGTCCAGCCCGACCGTTCCATGAGCGCCATTGGAGGATAAGTGAAGGTCAGGTTCTTTGCCGCTGCCGCCGCCGCTGCCGGGGTGAAGGAGTTGGATGTCCCGCTGCAGGACATCGAGCACGACGGCGGGACGCTGGCGGCCTTGCTGGGCCACCTCCCGCACGCGGTCCCCGCCACCGGTGCGTCGGGACCCCCGTTGCATCGCGTGCTCTCCCGCTCCAGCTTCCTGGTCAACGAGATCGGCGCCAGGGACGAGTCGCGTCCCTTGGCCGACGCGGATGTCATCGACGTCCTCCCGCCCTTCGCCGGCGGCTAGGGACCGCTTTCACCCCGCCACCACCCATGCACGGCCGGCGCCGTCGTGCCCCAATTCGCCGGCATCACCCGAAAAGGCGGGCCGGTCCCGGGGTGTCCTCCCGGTGACCGGCCCGCCTTCTCGGGTCGGGGTGCGGCGGCCCGCAGGCTGCCGCACCATCCGCTACTGGCGCATGCCATCCCTCTTACTGGACCCGCCGTAGTTCTGCGAGGAACCGACGATGTCGCCGGACTTCCACTGGTCCCAGCCGGGCTGGTCCTTCATGAAAGCCTCGATCTCGTCCTTGGTGGCCTCGAGCTTGGGGTCATGCTTGAGGTACCAACGGGTCTCGCGCACGATCAGCCCGGAGAGGACGATCAGACCGATGAGGTTCGGCAGAGCCATCAGTCCGTTCATGACATCCGAGAACGCCCAGACGACCTCGAGCTGCACCGTGGCACCGATGAAGACGACCAGGGACCAGACGACACGGAACGGCATGACCGTTCGGCGCCCGAAGAGCTTTTCCATATTGCGTTCGCCGTAGTAGGACCATCCCAACAGGGTGGAGAAGGCGAAGAGCACCAGACCGATCGTCACGACCCAGTGGCCCCATTCCCCCGGCAGCCCGTGGCTGAAGGCCTCGCCGGTCATCAGTGCCGCGGAGATCTGTTCCCCGGATTCCGGATCGGTTTCGCTCCAGGCACCCGTGGTCACGATGACCAGGCCGGTGAAGCTGACCACGATGATGGTGTCGATGAAGGTCTGGGTCATGGAGACCAGGCCCTGGCGGACCGGGTGCGAGGTCTGCGCTGCGGCAGCGGCAATCGGCGCCGAACCCAGGCCGGACTCGTTGGAGAACAGGCCGCGGGCCACACCGAACTGGATCACGATGATGATCGCCGAACCGGTGAAACCGCCCACCGCTGACGTGCCGGTGAAGGCGTCGGTGAAGATCAGGCCCAGGGCCGCGGGAACCTGGCCCAGGTTGGCCAGCAGGATGTAGATGGCACCCAGGATGTAGAAGACGATCATCACCGGGACCAGACCGGCAGTAACGCGGCCAATGGATTTGATGCCGCCGACCAGGACGATCATGGTCAACACGGTCAAGGTCAAGCCGGTGAGCCACAGCGGGGCACCCCAGCTGCTCTCGACGTTGGCGGCAATGGCGTTGCCCTGGGTCATGTTGCCGATGCCGAAGCTGGCCAGGACGGCGAAGATGGCGAAGGAGAGCGCCAGGATCTTGCCGAACGGCCCCTTGATGCCGCGTTCGAGGTAGTTCTGCGGGCCACCTGACTTTTCACCCGCGGCATCGGTGCCGCGGAAGCGGACGGCCAGGAAGGCCTCCGAGTATTTCGTGGCCATGCCCAGCAACCCGGTAATCCACATCCAGAACAGGGCGCCCGGGCCGCCGATGCCGATGGCCGTGGCGACACCGACGATGTTACCGGTACCCACGGTGGCCGCCAGAGCGGTGGTCAGCGCCTGGAACTGGGAGATATCCCCCTCGGTGCCGGGATCCTTGCGCTTCAGGATCCCCAGCCGCAAGGCGGCACCCAGTTTCAGGAACTGCAGGCCCCCCAACCTGATGGTTAAGTACAACCCTGCCCCCAGAAGTAAGGGGATCAGCAGGAACGGGCCCCAGACGATACCGCTGATATCGTCCAGCACCTCCGTCACGCCATTCAAATTCATGGTGGATCTTACCTTTCAACAACTATGCGAGTGTTGGGTGCGAGTGATGTGTTTCACACATATGCCACAGCATAGTTTGTCGAACCTGTTTCCGGGCAACAGGTGGCGGCGTGGCGGCCTAGTAGCCGAAGTCCCCGGGCGTGTCGAAGGGGCCGACGACCGTGACCGTTCGAGCTCTGGAGGCCAGTTCGCGGGCCAGCGCCTGGACGTCCTCGACGGTGACGGCCCTGACCCGGGCCAGCGATTCGTCCAGGTCCTGGAAGACGCCGGTCACCAGTTCGGCTCGACCCAGACGGCCCATGCGTGAGCCCGGATCCTCCAGCGCCAGGACCATGCCGCCGGAGAGCTGGCCGACGGCCTTGCGCAGTTCCTCCGGGCTGATCCCCTCGGCGGCCAACCGGTCCAGTTCCTCCCCGAGCAGCCCGATCACCTGCCCGGTCTTGACCGGGGCGCAGCCGGCATACATGCCGAAGTATCCGACGTCGGAATAGGCGGCGGAGAAGGAGTAGGTCGAATACACCAGGCCGCGCTTCTCGCGGATCTCCTGGAACAGGCGCGAGGACATGCCCCCGCCGAGCACTGCGTTGAGCACGCTCATCACGTGGCGTCGCTCGTCGGTGGCGACGATGCCCGGGCAGCCCATGATGATGTTGGTTTGTTCCACGGGACGGCGGATGACGTCGATGGTGTGTTGTCCGCTGACGGGCACCGGTTCCGTGCTGCGCCGGGGTTCGGGGGCGGCCCCCTCCTCGAGCGTCCAGCCGGAGGCACGCAATGCCTCGATGACTTGGTCGCAGACTTCGTCGTGGTCCAGGGACCCGGCGACGGTGATGACCAGTTCGCTGGGTTTGTAGAAACGACGGTAGTGGTCCAGTACGGCCTCGCGGCCGATCCCCAGGATCGCTTCGGGGGTCCCTCCGATGGGGCGGGCCAGCGGGTGCTCCCCCAACACTGCGGAGACGAAATGTTCATGGGCGACGTCGCCGGGGTCGTCGCCGTCCATGGCGATCTCCTCGAGGATGACGTCGCGTTCCTGCTCGAGTTCGCCGGGATCGAGGACGGCGGAGGTAATCATGTCCGCGATGATGTCGATGGCCAGCGGCAGATCCGCGTCCAGGACGCGGGCGAAGTAGCAGGTGCTTTCCTTGGCGGTGGCGGCATTGGATTCGCCGCCGACCTCGTCGAAGGCCGTGGCGATGTCCATCGCGCCACGGCGTGAGGTGCCCTTGAAGAGCAGGTGTTCCAGGAAGTGGGTCGAACCGTGTTGGCCCTCGACCTCGTCCCGTGAACCGACACCGACCCAGAAGCCGATGGTGGCGGAGCGCTGTCCGGGCATGGCCTCGGTCAGCACCCGCACCCCGCCGGGGAGGACGGAGCGGCGCACCAGCGCCCCTCCGGCCTCCCCGGCCAGGATGGTTGGATCCCCGTACTCGATCGGCGAGCCGGCCTCTGAAGCGCCCTGCTCAGCGGTGTACGGGAACATTCCCGAGCCGTGAAGCGGCAAAGGAATCAAAGCCATGGGTGGTACTCGTCCTTACGCGTCGACGGCCGAGGCTTCGGCCTCTTCAGCCACGACGGGCGCCAGGGAGAGCTTTCCGCGGTCATCGACCTTGGTGATCTCCACCTGGAGCTTCTGGCCCACGGAGACGACGTCCTCGACGTCCTCGACGCGCTTGCCACCGGAGAGCTTGCGCAGCTCCGAGATGTGCAGCAGGCCGTCCTTGCCCGGGGTCAGGGACACGAAGGCGCCGAACGTGGTCAGCTTCACCACGGTCCCGAGGTAGCGTTCGCCGACCTCCGGAACCATCGGGTTGGCGATCGCGTTGATGGCGGAACGGGCGGACTCGGCGGACTCGCCGTTGGTCGCACCGATCAGCACGGTGCCGTCATCCTCGATGGAGATGTCGGCCCCGGTGTCCTCCTGGATGGTGTTGATCATCTTGCCCTTCGGGCCGATGACCTCGCCGATCTTATCCACGGGGATCTTCACCGAGATGATGCGCGGAGCGAATTCGCTCATCTCATCCGGGGCGTCGATCGCGGAGTTGATCACCGAGAGGATGTGCAGGCGTGCTTCACGGGCCTGTTTCAGCGCGGCGCCGAGCACGGAGGCCGGCAGGCCGTCGAGCTTGGTGTCCAGCTGGATGGCGGTGACGAACTCCGAGGTACCGGCGACCTTGAAGTCCATATCGCCCATGGCGTCCTCGGCACCGAGGATGTCGGTCATCGCCGCGTAGCGGGTCTGGCCGTCAACCTGGTCGGACACCAGGCCCATGGCGATGCCGGCCACCGGGGCGCGCAGCGGCACACCGGCGTTGAGCAGCGACAGGGTCGAGGCGCAGACCGAGCCCATAGAGGTGGACCCGTTGGAGCTCAAGGCCTCGGAGACCTGGCGGATCGCGTAGGGGAATTCCTCACGCGTGGGCAGCACCGGCACGATGGCGCGCTCGGCGAGGGCCCCGTGGCCGATTTCGCGGCGCTTGGGCGAACCCACGCGGCCGGTCTCGCCGGTGGAGTACGGCGGGAAGTTGTAGTTGTGCATGTAGCGCTTGCGCGTCACCGGCGACAACGAGTCGATCTGCTGCTCCATCTTGAGCATGTTCAGCGTGGTGACACCCATGATCTGGGTTTCGCCGCGCTCGAAGATCGCCGAACCGTGCACGCGGGGCAGGACCTCGACCTCGGCGGTGAGCTGGCGGATGTCCGTCAGTCCACGGCCGTCGATGCGGACCTGTTCGGTGAGGATGCGCTGGCGCACGACGTGCTTGGTCACCGCGGCGAAGGCCTTGGAGACCTCCTTCTCGCGGCCTTCGAACTGCTTGCCTTCGGCGGCGAGCTGCTCGACGACCTCGTCGCGGTAGGCGCTGGAGGCGGTGTCGCGCTCCTGCTTATCGGCGATCGCGAAGATCTCGGTGAGCTTGGCCGATGCGGCGGACTCGACGGCGGCGTAGGCGTCGTCCTCGAAGTCGCGGAAGACCGGGAACTCGACGGTCGGCTTCGCGGCGCGGGCGGCCAGATCGGCCTGCGCGTCGCAGAGGACCTTGATGAACGGCTTGGACGCCTCGAGGCCCTCGGCCACGACCTCTTCGGTCGGGGCGGTGGCGCCGTTTTCCTTGATCAGGTTCCAGGCGTGGTCGGTGGCTTCGGCCTCGACCATCATGATGGCGACGTCGTCACCGCTCACGCGACCGGCAACCACCATCGAGAACACGGCGTTCTCCAGCTGTGAGTGCTTCGGGAAGGCGACCCACTGGGCGCCGTTTCCTTCGTCGACCAGGGCAACGCGGACGCCGCCGATGGGGCCGGAGAACGGCAGGCCCGAGAGCTGCGTGGACATCGAGGAGGCGTTGATGGCCACCACGTCGTACAGGTCGTCCGGGTTCATGGACAGGATGGTGACGACCACCTGGACCTCGTTGCGCAGGCCCTTGACGAAGGCCGGACGCAGCGGGCGGTCCATGAGGCGGCAGGCCAGGATGGCCTCGGTCGAGGGGCGGCCCTCGCGGCGGAAGAAGCTGCCGGGAATGCGGCCGGCTGCGTACATGCGCTCCTCGACGTCCACCGTCAGCGGGAAGAAGTCGAAGCCCTCGCGGGGGTGCTTGCCGGCCGAGGTGGCCGAGAGCATGGACGTGTCGTCGTCGATGTAGACCATGGCAGCGCCTGCTGCCTGCTGGGCCAGACGGCCGGTCTCAAAGCGGATCGTGCGCGTTCCGAACCGGCCATTGTCGATGACCGCTTCTGCGAACTGAATTTCGGGACCCTCCATGGAGAGTCACCTCCGTTTCTGTTGTGGCGCAGGCCCAGCCGATCCTCTCCTCCGGTTCCACCGGAGGGGGCACCCGGTCTTCGATCGAGGCCCACGGGGTTGCCGGCGTCGTGCCGGATTCCCGTAAACCACTACCGAGGACCGCGAATGTCCTTGATGGCTGGCTTCCTGCGGTTTTCATTGGTGTTGGCGGCGTGGGGCCTCCGGCCCCGTGCCCGGAAGCGGCCCTCCGTCGGGAGGACCGCTTCCGTGGAACCGACTAGCGGCGCAGGCCGAGGCGCTCGATGAGCGTACGGTAGCGGACGATGTCGGTGTTCTTGAGGTAACCGAGCATGCGGCGACGACGTCCGACCATGCCCATGAGGCCACGGCGGGTGTGGTGGTCGTGCTGATGCGTCTTGAGGTGTTCCGTCAGGTCCAGAATGCGACGTGAGAGAACAGCAACCTGCACCTCCGGGGAACCCGTGTCGCCTTCGTGGGTGGCGTAGGCCTTCATGATTTCGGTCTTGACAGTAGCGTCGAGGGCCACATTAACTCCTGGAGTTGTACCGCGAACAGTTGATTTGCCGTCTCCGGCGTGATGACACGCAACCGCGGACTGCAGCGCACACCGCCAACCAGTCTATCATCACCGGTCACTACCGACGATGGGCCCTCCAGGCGTGGGTGAAGTAGGGCAGCCCCAGCTCTTCGCCCGGCTCGTGCCCCAGATGCTCATGGAGGTACCAGTCCAGGTTCCCCTCGACCCGGGCCCGGATGGGTGCCTTCGCCCGCAGGTAGTAGCTGCGTGATTTGGCCAGTTCAATCAACAGTTCCGGGGTCACCGTCTGCTCCCAGTGCAGGCCCCTCGACTCCCACCCGGTGAATTCCGGCCCGATCTCCGGAACGAACCCGGGACGGTGCACGTCACCGGCATGCATGATGCGACTGAGCCGGTGCACCCAGGGCACGGTGACGTCCAGCTGGTTCCAAACCAGCGCCAACCGGCCTCCAGGGCGCAGGATCCGGGCGGTCTCGGCGGAGGCGGCCGGAACGTCCACCCAATGCCAGGACTGCGCCGCGGTGGCCACGTCGAAGGATCCCGCCGGAAGGCAGGTCTGCTCGGCGGTGGCCAGCACGGTGGTGATCGATGAGGATTTCAGCCGCAATTGGGCGAGCATGTCCTCCGAGGGGTCCACCGCGGTCGTACGCAGTCCCCGGGCGGCCAGTTCCCTGCTGAGGATGCCGGTCCCCGCCCCCAGGTCCACTGCGTCGCGGGCCCCGGCGGGGAGCAGGAAGTCAACGACCTCCGCGGGGTAACCCGGGCGAACGGCATCATAGAGCCCTCCCCCGTGGGCGAAGGCGGCGCCGAAGGACCGGCGGCGGGAGGCTTCGATGGCCGGCCCGCCGGCAGGAAGATTGGGAAGCGGGGCGTCCGGTGCGGGCCGGGTCACCGGTTCGACGGGCTCGCGCTCAGGCGCCGGCCCGGTCATGTTCCAGGACCCCGCGGGCCAACTCGACGTCCTCGTTCATCTGCTCGATCAACGCCTCGATGCCGTGGTAGGCGACCATCGGTCGCAACCGGGCCACGAATTCGACGACGGATTGCTGGCCGTAGAGATCGAAGTCCCCGACCTCTTCATCGGGACGGTCGATGACATGGGCCTCGACCTGCCGGCTCACCCCTTCGAAGGTCGGGTTCGACCCGACGGAAATGGCGGCAGGCCACCGCATGCCCGCCTCGTCGACGAGCCAGCCGGCATAGACCCCGTCGGCGGGGATGATCCCCGAGGCGTCGGTGGACAGGTTCGCCGTCGGAAACCCGAGTTCACGCCCCCGGGCGGCCCCGTGGACGATTTCCCCGCGCATCCGGTGGGCGCGACCGAGGATCTCGTTGGCGGTGGCCACGTCCCCGTCGGTGAGGGCCTCGCGGATCCAGGTGGAGGACCAGCGGCGGGTCTCACCGACATCGTCGATGCCGATGACGTCGAATCCGTGGATCCTTCCCAGCTCGACCATGGTGTCGAAGTCCCCCGCGTTCCCGCGCCCGAACCGCACGTCATGACCGACGACGACGGCGCAGGCGTGCAGCCGGTCGACGATGACATCCTGGACGAATTCCTCGGCGGTGGCCTGGGAGAAGGCCAGCGTGTAGTTCACCATCAGGACCGCGTCCAGACCGGTCTCGGCCAGTGAGTCCACCCGGTCGGCCAACCCCATGATCAGGGGCAGGTAGCTATCGGGACGGTGCACCTTCGCCGGATGCGGATCGAAACTGATGGCCACGGCGGCAGCACTGCGTTCGCCGGCCAGACGGGTCAGCGTGGACAGGACCTCGCGGTGGCCGCGGTGGACACCATCGAAGTTGCCGATGGTCACGACGGATGGCCCGAAGTCCGGGGGGACGGATTCGAGGCCTTTCCAGTAGTGCACTGTGCTCCTTGGGAATGCGGCGGTTGTTCGGTGGCCGGGCTGACGCCTTTCCATTATTCACGATCGGCCCCCTGAAGCTGAATTCGGCTAGCTGTCGGCTTCCGCTTCACGATGCCGGTTCAGCCACCACAGGCCGATCAGTGGCAGCACCAACGGGATGTATCCGTACCCCTGCCCGAAGTGCGACCAGACCGCCGGGTGGGCGAAGTCCTGCGGCAGCGCGAAGGACAGGATGCCCACCACGATGACCCCGATCAGCTCGATGAGCACCGCCAGGAAGGACACCTTCCAGCTGCCGGGCTTCTTCGAGGCCAGGGCGATGGTCGCGATGATGTAGATGATGGCGGCCACGGCACTGAGGGCATAGGCCAGGGGCGCTTCACCGAACTTCGTCAGGACCTGGTAGCCGGCGCGGGCCGTGGAGGAGATCGCGAAGATCCCGTAGACGGCGATGATGATCCGCCCCAGCCCGGCTTGGCGGCTGTTCGGGCGCTGGGTGGCTGGTGCATTCATACGAGGGTGGCTCCATCCCAAATCTGTTCCATGCGATACAACATGACGAATACGGTGAGGCCGACGGCGGCCAGGACGGCGTTGGACCAGCGGGTCTTGTCGGTGATGGCCCAGGCGAAGGCCACGACCGGGACGAACAACGCGGTGGCCACGTACCCCCAGAACTCCCAGGCTTCACCGGAGATCGTCTCCCCGCCCGCCTGGCGGACCGCCGCGGCGATGCCATAGACGATGAGGAAGACCTCCACGGCGGCCACGGAGATGATGGCGTAGTCGTCCGGGTGGTCCCGCAGGATCGTGGCGACGACGCTGAGCACGACGGAGAGCGCACAGATGATCACCCCGGCAATGAAGAATCCATCGACGATCACGGTGGGTTGCTACCTTTCGGCTGGCGGGCGGGGTCGGGTGTGCGGGCTCAGGCGGTGACGAAGACGATCTCGGGCTTCGCGGCGCCGCCCTTGTTCTTCAGCAGGGCCACGCAGGTCCCGTCCGGGGAGAAGGCGGCAGTGACGGCATAGTCCTGGGCATTGGGCCCGATCCGGCGTCCGAAGGACAGTTCGGTGGCTTCCTCGGCACTGAGTTCGCGGTTTTCGAACAGGGCCCGGGCCGCTGCATCCAGGGAAAGCATCCCGAATTCCTCGGCCAGCTGCTCCATGGTCCGGGCGCCGTCGATGCCGTAGGGGCCCACTCGGGTCCTCCGCAGTGCGGTCAGGTGTCCCCCGACGCCCAGGTCCTCGCCGAGGTCACGGGCCAGGGCCCGGATGTAGGTGCCCGAGGAGCATTCGACGGTGACGTCGACGTCCTGGATCTTGCCCCCGCGCAGGCGGCGCACCTCGTGGACCTCGAAGCGGCTGACCGTGACCGGCCGCGAGGGAAGATCCACTTCCTGACCGCTGCGCACCCTGGCATAGGAGCGTTCCCCGTTGACCTTGATGGCGCTGACGGAGGAGGGGACCTGCTCGATGTCACCGGTCAGTCCGGCCACCTCGCGGTGGATCTGTTCCTCGGTGACCGCCGCGGCGATGCGCGCCTGGAGCAGCTCGCCTTCGGCATCGTCGGTGACGGTGTTCTCGCCGAGGCGGATGGTGGCTTCGTACGTCTTGGTGGCCCCGACGATGTAGGTCAGCAGACGGGTGGCCTTATTCACCCCGACCACCAATACCCCGGTCGCCATGGGATCCAGGGTCCCGGCGTGGCCGACCTTGCGGGTCCCTGCGAGACGGCGGGTCCGGCCGACGACGTCGTGGCTCGTCCAGCCCTGGGGCTTGTCGACGATCACCAGTCCCGATCCGACGTCGTCCTGAGCTGTGCTGGCACCTTTTTTCACGCACCCTAGTATAGGCGGCCCGAAGTCCCCGTGTTCACCGCCGCCTCCGAGGGCGGTACAAGAGGCGGCTCCCCTCCCCGGGCTTTGCCGGTCAGATCCCGTCGGAGGAGACCTCTCCCCCGCGGGCGGCTGCTTCTTCGACGATCTGCTGGACTTCGCCGGTGTTGAAACCGGATCTGACGGCCCAGACATAGGTGACGATGCCCACCAGGAGTTCCACGCCCATGCCCCAGGGGAAATGCAGCACCGGTGATTCCAAGGGGCCGTAGACGCCGAGGTAGCCCACCAGCAGCGAAGCCAACAACAGCCAGATCAGCCACCAGGTCGCGTTCACGTGGCACCGCCCGGTTTTGTTGCTGAAGAACCACAGGGCCGCGCAGAAGGCGATCACCAGGACACAGAACACCGCGTAGTACACCGGGAACGGCCAGCCTCCGGGGCGCTGGGCCTGGGCCCCGCTGAGGACCCATCCGCCAACGGTGGCCACCCAGATCCACAAGACGAAGAAGATGATGCTGATCGCAAATGCCGGGACCGCCGAGATCCACTTGCTCTTCCACGCATAGTAGGCGGTAAAGAAGGGCAGCCCGATGAATGTGGCCGTGAAGACGTTGGCCAGGGTGGAGAAGCCGCTCCAGTACAGGATCAGCACCGCGGCCAGGAAGGAGATCGGGGACCAGAACCGGTAGGCCCTCAGCCGGAAGGGCCGCTTCAGTGACCCGGCGGTCCTGCGCAGGACCGGTAGCCCCACCCCGCCCATGATGTAGGTCAGCACCGCCGCCGAACTGATGAACCCCACCAGTTGGTACCAACTCGGTGCCGGGACGAAGAACACGCATCCGACCACGGCCGAGACGACCAGGGCCACCCAGGGGATCCCGAAGCGGTTGCTCTCGGTGAACTTCTTGGGGATGTTCCGGTACACCCCGAGCCCGTATCCGGTGCGGGCGCCGGTCCCCAGATACACCCACCCGGTGGCCAACGGGGACACGGCCGCATCGATGAGCAGGAAGGTACCCAGGGCCGCCAGCGCCGCGATGTTGGCCGAGCCGAGTGCATGGAACAGCGGCCCGTCCGCCCAGCCTCCGGCCACCAACTGGTCCCATTGACCGCCCTTGAGGCCCATGTCCTTCCAGTTGATGGCCCCGATGAACGCCACTTGCAGCAGGGTGTAGATCACTGCCGGGATCGCGATGGAACCAATGGTCGCCAAAGGGACGTTGCGCTGCGGATTCCTGACCTCCCCGCCGAAGTCCAGTGCCTGCCTGAAACCCAAGAGGGAGAAGATGATGCCCGTGGTGGCGATGGCGTGGAAGATCGGGGGAACACCCAACGGGGCGAAACCGCCATAGGTGGTGAAGTTGCTGCCGTCGAGGATGAAGAAGAGGAAGATGAAGGTCAACGTCGGCAAGGCGATCTTCCAGATGGTCACCCACCGGTTGGATTCGGCCAGGAACCGGGCCCCGAAGAAGTTCAACACGAAGAAGAGGAACATCAGGACGAATCCGCTGAGGATCCCGGTGGGCCAGCTGAGCAGTTGCACCCCGTCCACGGTGGTCAGGAAATGGGTGTCGGGGAACCGTCCACCGATGTACGTCAGTGTCGCTTCGGCCTCGATCGGCGGGATGGAGACCACGGACAGCCAATAGGCCCAGCCGATGATCCAGCCGGAGAAGGCACCGTGGCTCAGGAACGTGTATCTGACGATGGCCCCGGAGCGGGGAAGCATGGCCCCGAGTTCGAGATAGGTCAGGGCGATCAGGAACACCAGGACCGAGGCGATGATCCAGGACAGGATGGCTGCCGGCCCGGCGACTCCGGCGGCCGCCAACACCCCGAAGAGCCACCCGGACCCGATTTGGGCGCTGACGCCCAGGAACAACAGTTGCGTAAAGGACAGATTTCGTTTCAGGGCCTTATCGGTCGATTCGAATGATCCGCGCTCAGTCTCGTGTGCGAGGCCCATGGTCAACACTTCCTTGTGTTTGACTTGAATCCTTGTTTATTCAGAATAAACCCCTCATAATGCGCACGAAAAGACAAGTTCACCGAAATTTTTGGAAGTCTTTTTTGTGCTCGAGGTCTCCTCGCGATCAGGCTTACATGCCGGGGAAATCCGGCCCCTCCGGGACGACTCGGTCGTGGCATGCCGCCATCGCTTCGGGTGGGACGGGCCTGCCGCTGGCGTTTTGTGCGTTGCTGATGCCCAGCGCCGAGACGACACCGGCCGCGATCATCAGCAGCGCCGCCACCAGAAGTACCCGGTGGAAGGCCGCGAAGTCCAGGACCGGACCGGCGAACCAGCCCACGGCAGCAACGGCGAGGAGACCGGCCACCCGTGACACCGCGTTGTTGATAGCCGATCCGATACCGCTCTGGGCCGGGTCGATGGCCCCAAGGACTGCCGCGGTCAGCGGGGCGACTGTCACCGCCAGGCCCAGCCCGAAGAGCACGACACCCGGCAGAATGTGCTGCCAGTAGTCCAGCGGTTCCGTTGCCGAGAGCATCAGCAGGAAGCCGGCAGCTCCGATCACGGGTCCCACGGACATGAATAGCCTGGGCCCGTATCGACCAGCAAAGGTCCCGAAGAGTGCGGAGAGTGCCAAGGACATCAAGGTCAACGGGATGGTGGCCATACCCGCTGAAAATGCGGTGAACCCTGCCGTCTCCTGCAAGAAGATCGGGATGATGAACGTCCCCAGCGTGATCCCCGCGTAGAACGCCGCGGTGGCCAGGTTTCCGATGCCGAAGTTCCGCTCCCGAAACAAGTGAAGGGGCATCATCGGGTGCCGTGCCGTTTTCTGCCTCCACATGTAGGCGCCCAGACAGGCCAATCCCCCAGCAAGCGGCAGGGAAACCAACGGAGCTGCCCACCCCCGCCCGTCCTGGAAGATCAAGGCAAAGACCGTTCCCCCCAGCCCCAGAGCCGCCAGCAACGCGCCGAGAACATCGATCGGCGTCCGCGCCGAGGGTTTCGCCGGCTCGTGGAGCTTGAGTAGTAGGACCAGGGTGACGGCGATCGGGAGCACGTTGATGGCGAAAACCAGCCGCCATGAAACAGCATCCACCAACAGTCCGCCCAACAGGGGCCCTGCGACGAAAGCGGTCCCCGTCCAGGCCGTCCATTGTCCGATGGCCCGCGCCCTGGGTTCTTCAGCGAAAGTGGAAGTGATCAGCGCCAACGAGCTGGGTACCAGCAGTGCGGCCGCAGCTCCCTGAAGTAGACGTGCGGTCAACAGGACGCCGGTGCTGGGGGCCACGGCACAGAGGAGTGACGCAGCGCCGAAGAAGATGAGTGCGAAGCGGAGCATCCGCACCCGCCCGAAGATATCGGATAAACTGCCCGCCACCATGATCAACGAACCCAGGGTGAGCAGATAGCCGTCGAGCACCCACTGCTGGGTGGTGATTCCCCCGCCCAGTTCACTGGCGATCGCCGGGAGGGCGACATTGACGATGGAGCCGTCGAGAAAGGCCACGAACGAGGCAAGAATTGCCACCCACAACACGGAACGTTCTGACCCGCTCATGGTTTCAGTCCCCTCCGCTGGATACTGCTGAACCGAAGATAGGACCGTGCCCCGGGGAAGTCAATGCCCGCTTCAAGGTGCCTGGAGGTGCTAATTGACCTGCCGGTATCGGCCCCGAAAAGCGACGGCGGCCGTCGTGCAGGTGATCTCCTGCACGGCAGCCGCCGTCGATGGTGAAAGACGCGGGACCTAGACTTCTGTCTCGTCGTCCTCGTCGTCATGCTTATAGGGATCGGCGTCCCCGGCGTGCGTCGCCTCGGAAGCCAGCGCGGCCACCTCGGCGTCACGCTCCTTGGCCTCACGCAGCAATTCCTCCAGGTTGGAGGCGTTCACTGGGATTTCGTCGGCGACGAATTCCAGGGTCGGGGTCAACCGGACGGTCAGGTTGCGCCCGACCTCCTTGCGCAGGATCCCCTTGGCCTTGGCCAGCCCTGCGGCGGCTGCGGCCTTTTCTGCGTCCTCGCCGAGGACTGTGTAGTAGACGGTCGCGTTCTGCAGGTCGTTGGTGACACGGGTGTCGGTGATCGTCACGTTTTCAACGCGGGGATCCTTCACCACCTTGCCGAGCGACTGCGCGACCAGGACCTTGATGCGTTGCGCGAGCCGTGCCGCGCGAGCCGGATCGGCCATGATGCCCTCCTGGGGATACCTTGTGCTGGTTCTTGCTGCTGTGTGGAAAAGAAGACGCCGGGCGCCCGCCCGTCAGGCGAGCGTCCGGCGTCGTACTGCCTTGGCGTCTAGACGCGCGGCTTCTCGCGCATCTCGAAGGTCTCGATGATGTCGCCTTCCTTGATGTCGTTGAAGGAGCCCAATCCGATACCACATTCGAAGTCCGTGCGGACCTCGGTGGCGTCGTCCTTGAAGCGCTTCAGCGAATCCACCGTCAGCTTGTCCCCGATGACCTTGCCATCGCGGGTGACACGCGCCTTGCTGTTGCGTCGGATCGTCCCGCTGCGGACGATCGAGCCGGCGATGTTGCCGAACTTGGAGGAACGGAAGACCTCGCGGACCTCCGCCGTACCCAGCTGGGCTTCCTCGTACTCCGGCTTCAGCATGCCCTTCAAGGCCAGCTCGATGTCATCGATGGCCGCGTAGATGACCGAGTAGAAGCGCATGTCAACGCCTTCCTTATCGGCCAGATCGGAAACGCGCTCGGCAGGCTTGACGTTGAAGCCGATGATGATCGCGTTGTCCACGGTTGCCAGGTTGACGTCGTTCTGCGTGATGGCACCGACGCCGCGGTGGATGACGCGCAACTGCACGCCTTCGCCCACGTCGATCTTGAGCAGTGAATCCTCGAGGGCTTCCACGGCACCGGACACGTCACCCTTGAGGATGAGGTTGAGGGTGTCGATCTTGCCATCGGCAACGGCCTGGTCGAAGTCCTCCAGGGTGATGCGCTTGCGACGCTTCGCCAGCTGGGCGTTGCGGTCGGCCGCCTCACGCTTCTCGGCGATCTGACGGGCGGTCCGCTCATCCGAGGTGACCAGGAACGTGTCGCCGGCCCGGGGGACGGTCGACAGACCCAGCACCTGGACCGGACGCGACGGGGTCGCCGTTTCCAGGTTCTCGCCATTCTCGTTGAACATGGCACGGACGCGTCCGTGGGCCTGACCGGCGACGATCGTGTCGCCGACCTTCAGCGTGCCGGACTGCACCAGCACGGTGGCCACTGCACCACGACCCTTATCGAGGTTGGCCTCGATGGCGATGCCGCGAGCATCCTTATTCGGGTTGGCGCGCATGTCCAGTGCGGCGTCCGCGGTCAGCAGCACCGCCTCGAGCAGTTCCTCGATGCCCAGGTTCTTCAGCGCCGAGACCTCGACGAACATGGTGTCGCCACCGTATTCCTCGGGTACGACGCCGTATTCGGCGAGCTGGCCCTTGACCTTGTCGGGGTTCGCCGCGTCCTTATCGATCTTGTTCACTGCCACGACGATCGGCACGTCGGCCGACTGGGCGTGGTTGAGCGCCTCAACGGTCTGCGGCATGACGCCGTCGTCCGCGGCGACCACGAGCACGGCGATGTCGGTGACCTTCGCACCACGGGCACGCATGGCCGTGAAGGCCTCGTGACCGGGGGTATCGATGAACGTGACGGCACGTTCGTTGCCCTCGTGTTCGTGGCTGATCTGGTAGGCACCGATGTGCTGGGTGATGCCGCCGGCTTCGCCCTCGATAACGTTGGACTTGCGCAGCGCATCGAGCAGTCGGGTCTTGCCGTGGTCGACGTGACCCATGACGGTGACCACCGGGGGCCGTGCCATGAGGTCCTCGTCGCCTTCGTCCTCGAGCTCCTGATCCAGGTCGATGGAGAAGGATTCGAGCAGCTCGCGCTCCTCGTCCTCCGGGGAAACGATCTGGACTTTATAGCCCAGCTCGTCGCCCAGGACGTCGAAGGTCCCCTCATCCAGCGACTGGGTGGCCGTGGCCATCTCGCCGAGGTGGAACAGCACCGTGACCAGTGCCGCCGGGTTGGCTTCGATCTTGTCGGCGAAGTCGGTGATGGAGGCACCACGACGCAGGCGCACGATGGTCTCGCCGTTGCCACGGGGAATGCTCACGCCGCCCAGCGACGGTGCACTCATCTGCTCCAGTTCCTGGCGCTTCGCCCGCTTCGACTTGCGCTGCTTGCCGCGACCGGCGCCTCCCTTGCCGAAGGCACCCTGGGTGCCACCGCGACCGCGGCCACCACCCTTGCCGCCGAAGCCGCCACCGGGACGGCCGGGGCCGCCTGCGCGTCCTGGAGCGCCGGGACGGCCTCCACCGGCCGGGGCCGGACGCTCGGTGCGGTTGGGCATCATGCCCGGGGTCGGGCGGGGCCCACCCGGACGAGTGCTCGGGGCACCGGCACCGGGGCGCGGGGCTCCCGGACGAGGCGCACCCGGACGAGGACCACCGGCACCGGCCGGCGGACGCGGTCCACCCTGGCCTGCCGGGGATCCGGTCCGCATGCCCTGCTGGGACGCGAACGGGTTGTTCCCCGGACGCGGCCCACCGGGACGCGGGGCGCCCGATCGTGCACCGGGACGCGGCCCGCCGGGACCGGAGTCCTTGCCGCGCATCCCCTGCTGGGATGAGAACGGGTTGTTGCCGGGGCGCGGGGCACCGGGCTTGGCGGTCGTCGGACGCGGTGCGGCCGGCTTCGCCGCCGAGGAATCCTCGGCAGCCGGCGCTTCGGCAGCCGCCGGCTTCTCTGCCACGGGCTCCGGAGTCGCCGGGGCAGCGGGTGCTGCCGGGGTCACGCCGGGCTTCGGGGCCGGACGGGCGCCGGGACGCGGGGCGTTGGACGCAGGGCTTGCCGGAGCAGCAGGGGCCGCAGGGGCCTCCTTGGCCGGAGCCGCCGGGGTGGCCGGCTTGGCTGCTTCCGGTGCCTTGGCAGCCGGCTTCGCCGGTGCCTCGGACTGGGGGAATGCGCTCCGTAGTTTCTTGACTACGGGCGCTTCAATGGTCGACGAAGCGGAACGGACGAATTCGCCCAGTTCCTGCAGTTTTGCCACTGCATCCTTCGAAGTGATGCCGAGCTCTTTGGCGAGCTCGTGTACGCGGACCTTGGCCACATTTCTCCTATCTCGGTCCGCCCCTGCACTCACTTCTTACCGGGTGCGAACCGTCTGTTTCGGGCTTGGTCGGTAGCCGCCCAGAGGCAGCATGCCGATCGTTGCGCATAACTGATTGGTCATCGTTAGGCGCTCATCGCTTGACACTCATCGGGTTTCCATCAGATTTCTGACCCGCTTTCACGTTTGACGGTTGATTCGGTGCTACCACCCGGCGGGGGCGCACCCAGTGCGGCCAATGCAATTTCCACTTGCGAGTCGTCCACGGGGGCCCTGAAGGCCCTGCGGAACGCCCGCCGCTTCACGGCACGGGCTGCACATACCGGTGCGGGGTGCAACCAGGCACCCCTACCGGACTTGCATCGACTGGGGTCGGGAACGACCAATGAGCCTGTTCCTTCGACCACCCAACGCAACAACTGATCCTGATCCGTCGATTCCCGACACCCGACACACGTACGCTGCGGCTGATGCTGCGAGCTCACGCGAGGGAGTCAACTCCTGGGTTGGGGTCGGCGGACCTGAACGGACCACTGACTAGTCTACCGCTTTTCCCACCGCCCATGGGGCATCGGTGCCGACGGTCACTCGGGACGAACCGCCTCGACACGCCCGTTCGGGTTGGCATCGGAGGAAATATCGATCCGCCAGCCGGTGAGCTTGGCCGCCAGACGGGCGTTCTGCCCTTCCTTGCCGATGGCCAGCGACAACTGGTAGTCCGGAACGACCACATGGGCCTGGCGGATGGCCTCATCGACGATGGTGACCGACTTGACCTTCGACGGGGAGAGGGCATTGGCGATGAACCGGGCCGGATCCTCGTTGTAGTCCACAAGGTCGATCTTCTCGTCGTAGAGCTCGTTCATGACCGCACGCACACGCGAGCCCATCTCGCCGATGCAAGCACCCTTGGCGTTGATTCCGGGCTTCGTGGGGCGCACGGCGATCTTGGTCCGGTGCCCCGCTTCGCGGGCCAGGGAGACGATCTCGACGGTTCCGTCCGCGATTTCCGGGACCTCGAGCTCGAAGAGCCGGCGCACCAGGTTGGGGTGCGAACGCGACAGGGTGATGGCGGGGCCCTTCAGGCCCTTGCGCACGTCGGTGACGTAGGCCCTGATGCGCGCACCATGGATATATTTTTCGCCCGGCACCTGTTCCGGTGGTGGCAGGAGGGCCTCGATGGTTCCCAGGTTGACCTGGATCATGATCGGGTTGTTGCCCTGCTGGATCTGGCCGGAGATCAGTTCGCCTTCCTTGCCCTTGAACTGTCCCAGGATGTTGTCGTCCTCCACGTCGCGCAGACGCTGGAGGATGATTTGCCGGGCCGTGCTGGCGGCGATGCGGCCGAAGCCTTCAGGGGTGTCGTCGAATTCGGCGAGTTCGTTGCCGTCCTCGTCGGTGTCGGTGGCCCAGATCGTGACTCGGCCGCTCTTCTGGTCCAGTTCGGCCCGGGCGCGATCAATGGCTCCCGGGGACTTGTGATAGGCCATGACCAACGCCTGCTCGATGGTCGGGATGATCAGGTGCAGTGGAATCTCGCGTTCCGATTCCAGGAGTCGCAGTGCGCTCATATCAATATCCATGTCAGGCCTCCTGCGCCTCGTCGATTTCCGGTACTTCGTCGTCCAGGGGCCCTGGAGTGGTGAACTCGACGTCCACGGTGCCTCGACGGATGTCGCCATAGGCGATCACACGGGGCTCGCCCTGCTTGGGTTTCATGCCCTTCTTCACCGGGACGTCGGGGACGACGGTCACGGTCTCGTCGTCGGCTTCCATCAACCGTCCGGTGATGTTGTCTTCGCCGATCAGGTTGATCTTGACCAGACGACCGATGTTCCGGCGCCAGTGGCGCGGCAACGTCAGCGGACGGCCGATTCCGGGCGAGGAGACCTCGAGTTCATAGGCCGGCCCCGGCTCGGCGGGCGCCTGGTCCATGGCCGTTGATACGGCTTGGGAGACCTCGGCCAGTGTGTCGAGATCGACGCTTCCGGTTCCTTCGAACAGATCCACGATGACGTTCACCGTGCGGTGGTCGGCACTGGAGCGGACCTCGACCTCTTCAAGGAGGAGGTTGTGGGCGGAAACGGTGGGTTCCAGATACTCCTTGAGCCGCTGCCCTTCGGACGGGGTTCCTGCCGGCTGTTCGGACATGACTTCCTCCCACATATTCGATGTTGTGCGTACAAGAGTATCGACAATTTCGCGGCTCCGCCGACGTCGCACCCCGTGGCAGGGCCCGCCGGGCGGTTCACTGGTCCGTCCCCTCGGAAGATCGAGCCCGCCACGGGTGGCATCGAGCCCCTGGTTCAGCGGGGCCCATGGGATGATCGTGTCGATGGTTACACGCTCCCCCTCCCCCCGTGGTCCCCGCCGTTCACCACGGCGCGGGTTCTCCGCAGTGGCCAGGTTCCTGCTGCGCACCTTGGGCCTGCTGCTGGTGGCTGCCATCGTGATCGGTATCGGCACGACGGTCGAAAGCCGTTGGGGCCCGGATTCCCGGGGCGGTGGGCAACAGATGAGCCCACAGGAAAAGGCTTCCCGGACCATGCTCGCCCTGGCAGGAACCGCTGAGGAACTGGCCACCGGAACCTCCGGGCAGGACGCGGGAAGTGCCTCCCCATCCGCCTCGGCTCCTGCCTCGCCCCCGTCGGAGAAGGCCCCGACGGTCGACAAGGCGTCGGCCACCGAGCTGGAACGGATCTCCACCATGTTGCGTCGGCATGTGGAACTTCTCACACCGGGGCTGGCTGCCCACGTACAGCAGGAGGCCGACCAGAGCGCGTCGGCACCTGCCTCACCAAGCGCCAAAACCACGGATCCGGCGACTCCTTCCGCTACTGCGGCATCCACCACCACCTCCGTCACCGAAGTGGCCGTGGAACTGGCCGATACGGCCAACTGGCTGCTGGAGGCCGCCACCGACGCCGCTTCCAGTGAGGTCCCGGCAGTTCTGGGTTCGGGCATCGAACAACGCCTGGCCGCCCAGCGGCTGGCAGGAAAGATCCCCGGGGACGGTGCCTCGAAGAAATTGCCGAAGTTCGTGATCCCCGAGGCAACTCATGCCTGGCAAGATGCCGAGAGCCACCAGTTGCCCGAGGGCTCCTGCGCGGCCGAGCCAACGGATGGCGCCACCGGTAGTCCGGCGGCACCGGGGACGAATGCCGGTTCCTCGGTTTCTGCCACCCCTCTTCCGGCGAGCAGTACCGAGGGTATCTCCGCGCAGGACCAGGCTTCGGCCGGCGCCCTGGAGCAGGCCTCCGATGCTGCTTTCCGGCTTGCGTATGGATACCAGATGGCCGCCGTCAAACAGCCCGGGGATTCGACCCGGAAGGGCTGGGAGCTCTCGGAGGCCTCCGCCGAGCTGGGTCACCGGCTGGAGGATCTGCTGCCTGCCGGATGCACCCCCGTCCGGGAACCGGCCTACCAGCTCCCCCGGGATTTCTCGTCGAAGCCCATCGCGTCGGTCGCCGAGGCGGAGGGCCAGTTGGCGGGCCTGCTTCGTGATGCCGCTGCGGCCTCCGAACAGCCGGTCCGTCCGGCGCTGATCGCGGAAACCTGGCTGTCGGCCGAGCGTTCATTCACCTTGGCGAACACCATTCCCGACCTCACCTGAGGAAGTCATGGACACCGATCGTGCCCGCGATGCCTTTCGCGCTCAGTTCCAGGATCTTCCGGCACCGCTCCGCCACCAGGCGTTGCGGTCGTCGGCGGGAAGGCCCTGGCTGGACACCCTGTGTGAACGCGTCCTGGCCCGATGCGGGAGCTGGCATCTGGTCCCGGATCCTTCAGCGCCGCATCCATTCCTTGCCGGTCACGCGGGGCTCGTGGTTCCCGTCATCGACGCAGCGGGAGCCCGCCTGGCGCTCAAATGCCAGATCCCCGATCCCGTCCTGGCCACCGAGGCCACGGCACTGCATTGGTGGTCCGGGCAAGGCGCGGTCACGTTGTTCGCGGAAGAGGACGGGTTCCTGCTGTTGGAACGTCTGGACCCGGATCACGATCTGGGCTCCATGGCCCTGCCGGAGGCCGTCGAGATCTGGGGGCAGTTGATGTCCCGGCTGAGCCTGCCGGCCCGGGAGCTTACGCCGACGACGGCGGGCGCTGGGATGGTGGAGAGAACCGATGCCCTCGCCGAACGCTGGAACGATGAGCTTCCCGCCCGGTGGGCCGAGCTTCCGCCGGTGCTCCCCCGGCGTCTGCTTGAGGCCGCACTGGAACTCTGCCAGGTTCGCGGTGCCGTCGGCCGACGTGACGACCGGGACTTCCTGGTGCACTCCGAGCTGCACTACTTCAGCGCGCTCCGGCGGCCGCCCACCGGGGAATTCGTGGCCATCAACCCCCACCCAGTGATCGGCGACCGGGAATTCGGCGTCCTGCCGATGCTCGAGAATCGTTTGGCCGACCTGCCCTCCCGAAACTCCGGCCCCGCCTTGCGACGTCGTCTCCGCCATCTCAGTGAAGCGGCCGGACTCGACGAGGAATCGGCGGTGGGATGGGCGGTGGCCCGGGCGGTGGAGGACGTCCTGACCCATGCCGAGGAAGGCCTCTTCGACGAGGCCGAAAGATCCCTCTGGGTGGCGACGGCGCTCAGCGGCGGGGATGTCTCCTCCTTACCGGACGTCCACCGGCTCAACCCTCTGAACTGATTCCCTTTGCTGGCCGGTGGGTCTCAGCTGGTGTCTCCGGGCAGCGGTGGTGCCTGGGACCGGTAGTGGTGGCCGGTCGGGGTGGTGACCACCGTGGTATGCCGGGCCCCGGCCACGGTTTCGGTCCTCCACCCGGGGGCTTCCTTGCTGTAATTGCACTCAGCACACAGGCCCGCGGAATTCCT